>CAJWMX010000577.1 GCA_913043805.1 uncultured Acidobacteriota bacterium
GAACTCGTCGTCGAAGTTGTACCCTGGCCCCCCCATGCCGGTGCCGGTGGGGTCGCCGCCCTGGATCATGAAGTTGGCGATCACCCGATGGAACTTCAGACCGTCGTAGTAGCCCCGCTGGGCTAGATTCACGAAATTCGCGACCGTCATCGGCGCGCCTTCGGCCGCCAGGCTGATCCGGATCTCGCCCTTGGACGTGTTGAACACCGCCACCAGTTCGTTCGACTCACTCGACATCGTTGTTTCACTCCTTATGCGCGGCGGACCCACGGGCCCGGCAAGCCATCATTGTCCCACTTCCGCTTTCCATTCTTCGAGCGCGGCCATCAGCTCGTCCACCCGCTCGGGGTGCTCGCCCGCGAGATCGTGCTCCTCGCCGATATCGGTGGCCAGGTCGAACAGCATCGGCGGGCCCGGAGCGTCGTCGTACTCGTCGATGAGAAGCTTCCAGGTCCCATCCCGCACCGCGGCACCATTCCAGAACGCCGGATCGCCACCCCAGAACAGCCGCCGGGCGGCCACCGCCCGCCCATCGAAGAGTACCGGCCCAAGGCCGAGTCCATCGAACGCCGGCACCGGCAGCACCCCGCTACTCCCAGGCAACGGCGCGCCCGCCTCGATACCGAGCAGGCCGAGCAACGTCGGCATCACGTCGATGGTCGACGACAGGGCGTCGGTCTCCGTACCCGGAGCGATACGCCCGGGCCAGGCGGCCAGCGACGGCACCCGGTGTCCGCCTTCCCAGTCGGTCGCCTTGAAGCCCCGGAGCGGCCCGTTCGACCCGACGTTCGTCGCGCCGTTGTCGGACATGAACCAGACCAGCGTCCGGTCGCTGAGGCCCGCCCGCTCCAGCGCATCCCGCACTGCACCGATCCCCTCGTCCATCGCCTGCACCATCTCGCGATAGGCGCGGCGTGGTTCGGCAGCGCTGCCGCGGTTCGGGAACGTCCCCCCGAGCGTACGATCGGAGGGGTCCTCCGGACCCTGGAACGGGTAGTGGGGCGCGTGATGCGGTAGGTACAAGAAGAACGGCTGGTCACGATGCGCGTCGATGAACTCGACGGCGTGGTCGGTGATCAGACGGGTGAGATAGCCCTCCTCCGGCGCCAGCTGATCGCCTTGCCACCAGTCGGCCCTCCCCTGCGCATCGATGTGAGACTGGTAGTCGACATTGCCGCTCACGAACCCGCGGAACGCGTCGAACCCGTGCCGGACCGGGTTGAACTCTGGCTGATAGCCCAGATGCCACTTCCCGAAGACCGCGGTCGCGTAGCCGGCGCTCCGGAACGCTTCAGCCAGGGTCAGCTCACCGTCCCCGATCCCCTCGTGGTGAGACCGCCGGGCCGGATTCGCGAACAGCACGCCTGGGATTCCGACCCGCTGCTGATAGCGACCGGTCATCAGCCCGGCCCGGGTCGGACTGCAGACGTTCCCGCTCGAGTGGAAGTCGGTGAACCGGAGTCCGTCGGCCGCCAACCGATCCAGCGCCGGCGTCTCGATCCAGCCGCCGTAGGGGCCAATGTCGCCGTAGCCGAGATCGTCCGCGATGATGAGTACCACGTTGGGCCGCTCGACGGCGGCGGCGATTTCCCTCGGCCACTCGCTCGGGGTCTCCGCCGGCGTGCAACCCGCTCTCACCGCCACCAGGAGCCCGAGCACCAGCGCCCACGGGGCTGCCCTCCGGGTCATCAGTTCGCTCCCCCGGCAACGTCTGGTAACGCGTACGCCACCAGCGCCGGCGTGGTCCCGCCCACCGTCACCGCCACATACTGCCGCCCATCCAGTCGGTAGGTCATCGGGGTGCCGATCGCCCCGCCGGGCAGATCGACCGAGCCAACCGGCGCGCCAGTCGCCTTGTCGTAGGCCACCAGCCGTGGACCGCCGTCGCTGCCTCCGGCCGAAAGTGTGTAGATCACGAGCGTCCGTGTCACCACCGGTCCGTTCCGGCCGGCGTCACCTCCCACCGGCGGGAGCTCCAGATGCCGGAAGCGCGGATGATCGCGGACCCGGTCGCCATCGCCGGTCGGCGTCATCCAGACGTGCTCACCGGTGTTGAGGTCGATCGCGGTCATCCGCGAGTACGGCGGCTTCCAGAGCGGCAGCCCTTCCGGCATCTGGGGCCTCCGTCTGGGGTTGCCGGCCTCCAGGAATGACGCCGCCCCCCGGCTCAACAGGTAGTCGAGCGTCGCGTCGTCCTCGGGAACCGGATCCCTGAACCGCATGACCGAATGCGCGTTTCGAGACGGCACGTAGATGTTGCCGGTTTCCGGGTCGACGGCGGCGCCCCCCCAGCTGGCGCCACCGCCGGCACTCGGCCGGAACACGGTGCCACGCAGCGACAGCGGCGTATAGAGCGGCCCCAGGCGGAAACCGTCGACCGCATCGAGCGCCATCTGACGGACCTCGGGGGTGAAATCGATCAGGTCGTCTTCGGTGGCGCCCTGATACTCGAACGGCGCGGGCCGGGTCGGGAACGGCTGGGTCGGGGCCATGAGCTCGCCGACCAGATCCGTGTCGGTGGGAACCGCCCGCTCCTCGATCGGCCAGATCGGCTCCCC
>CAJWMX010000578.1 GCA_913043805.1 uncultured Acidobacteriota bacterium
AAGATCGGGCCCATGCGGAAGTTGGCCACCCGCTCCAACGCCTCGGCTCGGAGCTCCGGCGTGAAATCGATCAGGTCGTCCTCACTCACCCCCTGTCGGTCGTAGGCGGGCGGCTTGGTCGGAAACGGCTGGGTCAGGGCCAGCAGCTCACCCGGCACGTCCGAGGGTGGCATCGGCCGCTCTTCGATCGGCCAGATCGGCTCACCCGTCTCGCGGTCGAGCACATACAACCACGACTGCTTGCTTGGCTGCGCGATGACCTTGGTGATGCCGGGTCTGCCTTCGATCTCGACATCGACCAGCACCGGCGCACACGGGAAGTCCCAATCCCACACGTCGTGGTGGATCACCTGGTAGTGCCACAGCCGCTCGCCGGTGTCGACGTCGACCGCCACGATGCTGTCCGAGAACAGGTTGTCGCCGTGCCGGTGCCCACCGTAGTAGTCGTTGGTCGGCATCTCGGTGGGCAGGTACACGATGCCCAGCTCGAGGTCGACGCTGGTCTGCCCCCAGACGCCCGTATTGCCGGTATAGCGCCACGACTCGTTCAGCCAGGTGTCGTTCCCGTATTCGTCGCCGCCCGGGATGGTGTGGAAGATCCACTTCCGCTCGCCGGAATCGGCATCGAATCCGCGAATGTGGCCCTTGGTGTTGCGCATCGACTCGGGCGCGCTGCCCGGGATATGCGCCGCGCCGATCACTATGGTGTCGCCGGCGATCAAGGGAGTGGCATGCAGGCCGATCGAGCCCGAGAGCGGATCGATGTCCTGATCCATGCCCAGCATCAGGTCGACGATGCCGCCGTCACCAAAGCTCTGGACGCGCTGGCCGCTGGCTGCATCGAGCGCGATCATCTGGTAGCCGGGGGTGACGTAGATGATCTGCCCGGCCCCACCGTTGTCGCGATACCCCAGTCCCCGCCCCGAGAGCCGGCGGGGCGCCTCCTCGGCGCGCTGGCCCTCGTCCAGCCGGTGCATCCAGAGGTACTCACCGGTGCCGGCGTCAATCGCCACCACCGCACGCCTGGTGCCGGCCGTCGTATAGACGACCCCGTCGACCATGAGCGGCGTCGACTGGAAGTTGTATTCCGGCTCGGGACCGAAGTTGTCGGTTTTCATCCGCCAGACCAGCTCGAGGTCGCTGAAGTTGTCAGCGTTGATCTGGTCGAGCGCGGAATAGCGTGTGTTCCCGACATCCCCGCCGTAGTGCCGCCACTCCCCGTCCTCGGCCCCCTGCTGCGCGCCAGCCGGAACACTGAGCAGTACCGCGAACGCGACGACTACCACCATCCGAAGTCCGTGACCACTCATGTGCCTGCCTCCCACGGATCTCCCCTGCGTGCCGAATGTCGAGCGCCTGAAGCCCGAAGCCTGCCGGTCGCCGACCCAATCGCGCTTCGGCGACCTTACGGAGTTTGTCGACGTTGGTTCATTCGGCAAACTCTTGGCGTAAAGCCTGGCGGGTTACGGAATCACCCCGCCCGTATTCAACGTGATCCGATACAGCCCGGTCCGCCCGGTCATGTAGAGCGTATTCCCGTCGTCGCCCCAGCCGGCGTTGGCCGGCGGTTCGTCGGGCTGAATCGACCCGAGATGCGTCCCATCGGGCGCGATCACCCAGACGCCACCGGGGCCGGTGGCGAACAGGTTCCCGTTGCTGTCGATGGCCATTCCGTCGGCTGCACCCGGGGCGTCCCAGTCGTTGGCGTCGACAAACACCCGGCCGGGACCCAGCGTGCCGTCCTCGAGCACGTCGTAGGCATACCAGACCATGTTGGCGCCATCCGAGTTCGCCGTGTAGAGGGTGCTCTCGTCGGGAGACAGCGCGATGCCGTTCGGGCGGCTCTGCTCGCCCAACCGCTCGACGGTCCCATCAGGAAGCAGACGGAAGATGCCGTTGAAGTCGAGCTCCTTGTCGGGATCGTCGTCCTGCTCGCGCAACCCGTAGGGAGGATCGGTGAAGTAGAGCGCGCCGCTCGAGTGAAACACGGCGTCGTTCGGGCTGTTGAGCCGCATGCCGTCATAGCTGTCGGCCAGCACGGTGATGCTGCCGTCCGCTTCCCGACGAGAAATGCGACGGTTGCCGTGCTCGCAGAGGATGAGACGGCCCTCGGCGTCGATCAGCAGTCCGTTCGAACCGACCGATCGACCGTCCGGGTCGCCCTCGAACACGGGGCTGATGTAGTCGCTGGCGCCCTCGGTGGGCGACCACTTCCGGACGACGTTGTTCGGGATATCGCTGAACAGCAGGTAGGGATCGGGGTCGCCCCGACGCGCCCAGACCGGTCCCTCGGTGAAGCCGTAGCCATCGGCGACCTTCTCGATCACCGCGCCGCTCGCGACGAGCGCATCGAACCGGTCGTCGAGTCGGATGATGGTCCCGTCACCGGCAGGATGGGCCTCCGGCGCCGCGTCTTCGGCTGCCGCCGTCGGCTCAGCGGGGGCCTCCTCCATCGGCTCGGCACCGCCACAGGGGACGGCGATCGTGAACACGGCACAAACACTCCAGAGTCTCAGTCGATCGAACAACATGTCGCTAACCTCTCTCGTCTTCGTCC
>CAJWMX010000579.1 GCA_913043805.1 uncultured Acidobacteriota bacterium
CGCGTCCTGCGCATTTCTGTTGCCTCTCGATGCGGTGCCGCTGGTCACCTACACCAAGGGGTACTACCGGATGCTCGACATGGCAGTTCCAGGAGCGCTACTCAGCGTCTGCTGGGTCGTGCTCATCACCCTGCTGATGGTGTGGGTCGGGCCGATGGTCGGACTGCTGTAACGAATCGAACCTGTGAACGACACCTGAACAAGGGAGACCCTGATGCGATTGAGACTTGTAGGAGCGATGGTGATGATGGCGGGGCTCGCGCTTGGCGCCCCGGCCGAGGCGCAGCAGGACCCGCAGCCGATGACGTTCTTCGTCACGAGCGTGGGACTGGGCGATGGGGCCAATCTCGGCGGTCTGGCGGGCGCCGACGCGCACTGCCAGTCGCTGGCGGCCGCGGCCGGGCGTGGCGACGCGACCTGGCGTGCCTACCTGAGCACGCAGGGTCCGAACGCCGTCAATGCCCGCGACCGGATCGGCAGCGGCCCCTGGTATGCGCATGGGGGACGGCGCCGGGTCGCGGAGGACCTCGGTTGGTTGCACGGCGACACCATCGACCAGGCGCGGATTGGCAACGCCATCGGCAAAGTGATCGCGATGACCGAGCAGGGAAACCAGGTCAACGGTGTCGGCGACTCGCCGAACCAGCACGACATCCTGACCGGCACGATGCCGGATGGTCGCGCCTTCGCCGCGGGCGAAGACCGCACCTGCAGTAACTGGACGAGCAATGGCGACGGGTCGGCTCAGGTGGGGCACTCCGACACCCAGGGCGGCAACAACAGCTCCTGGAATTCGTCGCACCCCAGCCGTGGCTGCAGCCAGGAGAACCTGGTGGGGACCGGCGGCGCCGGCCTGTTCTACTGCTTTGCCGTGAACTAATCGGTGACCTTCGCCCCGCGGCTGTCGCCGGTGCGGCGCCGCGGGGCGAGTCTTCGGCCTACCGCGACGCGCCCAGCGTCGTCGCCTGATCGCCCACCTCCGCCGCCTCGTCCAAGAGCGCTTGCCGTTGGCTGGCATCCTCGACCAGTTCGGCCAGGCGGCTCAGCTGGATCTCCTTGTAGGTCAGCGCCTCCGCATAGCTGGCATCGAGTCCCAGGGCCTCATCGAGAGCGCCGAGTCCTTGCCGGAGGTACGTTCTCCGTTCGCCGTCGGTGAGGTCGGTGTTCTCGCTCACCTGTCGCCAGTAGAACGCCGCGATGACGTAGCGCGCCTCGGCGTTCTCCGGGAGAAGCTCGGCGCGACGTCCAAGGGCGTCGATCGAGTCGGTGAAGAGGCCCAGGCGGTCATAGAGGCCGGCCACCCGGGACAGGACGTGCCCGTCGGCCGCGTCGAGCGCGCTCAACCGTCCGAGTTCTCCCCTCGCGTCCGCGGTGCGTCCGGCGTCCACGTAGAACTCGGCGAGAGCCAGTCCCGGTTGTGGGTAGGTCGGGGCGAGTTGCACCACGGCGCCGAGCGCCGCTTCCACGCCGGCCGGGTCGTTGATGCCGTCAGGTCCGTTCAGTTCGGCGAGATACCGCCACGATTGCATCACCTGGTCCTGGTCGTCCAGGCGCTCGAGGGCGGAGCGGTAGTGCTCGGCCGCCAGCGTCAGATAGCGCTCGGTCTCGGGCGTGCGCGCGCGATCACGGAACAGCCGGTGGTAGGTGCTTCCGAGAAAGAAGTAGGCCTCTCCACGCTCCGGATCGAGCCGAACGACCTTTTCGTACGACTCAGCGGCCAGCTGGTGGCGGCCCCAGTTGTAGTGAGTGTGGGCGGTCTGGATCTCGCGGTCGGCCCGTAGCGACCCCACCCAGCCGCATCCGGCAAGGGTCACGGTCGCGAGCACGAAGCCGAGACCTTGGCGTTGCATGTCGCCCGGGCCAGTCTACCCCGGCGACCTCGGATCAGAAGGACACCCTGACGCCAAACGTGGGTATTCGCGGAAAACCCTCGGCCGGCGTCTCAGTCAGCAGTGGCAGCATACCGTCGGGGTCGTGGTCCAGACGTGGCTCCAGTCGTATCGGGTTGTCTCGGCCGAGCAGGTTGATGATCTCGAGGTAGGCCGACCACCGCCCGCGCTGATAGGTCGCGCGCAGGTCGACGCGGGCGTAGTGGGGAAGTCGGCCTTGGTTGAGGTTGTCCACGCCGCCGTAGTCGACCGTATAGACCAGATTTCCGGCCGGATCGCGCGCCGGGATGAGACGGCCCCGATCATCCTCGTCGGACGCCACGCGTAGCCCCAGGGCCGGCGTGTAGGGGAACCCGCTCGCCATCCGGACGGTGGCGGCCAGGTCCCACCGGCTCGTGAGACGCAGCCGGCCGACCGCGTTGAACGCGTGCCGCCGGTCGTACTCGAACGAGTAGCGCCGCCCATAGCTCTCACGGGTGGCACGACCCCATGCGTAGGTCATCCAGCCGGTCAGCCGGTCACTCGGGTCGCTGTGCTGCAGAAAGACGTCGAGGCCATACGCATCCCCGCCGGCCTCGTTGTTCGGCGTGCTCAGGATGAGCGCGTCGGTGGGTACCGAGCCGGCGAGCTCGGCCGGGAAGTCATAGGCGGAGAGACGGAGGGC
>CAJWMX010000580.1 GCA_913043805.1 uncultured Acidobacteriota bacterium
GTTCAGGCCGCAGAACTGTGCGGTGTCGTAGCCGTTCCGGGTGAAGAGCTCCGCTGCACGGGAGGCTCGGCGTCCGCCGTTTCAAAAGAAGACGAGGCGCACATCCTTCGGGATGTCGTCCATGCGCGACTCGAGCTCGGCGAGCGGAATGTGGATCGACCCAGGCATGGAACCCGACTCCACTTCCCAATCCTCCCGCACGTCGATCAACAGCATGGTGGCGCCGTCGTCGAGCGCCGTTTTCAGCTCGTCGATCGCCACCCGCTGCTCCGGCCCGGCCTGGGCGGCAGCGTTGGTGCCCGCCAGAGCGCACGCCCAGACGAGCAACAGCCATCGGGTCGAACCACGGACCTGCAGCATGGGGTCAGCTTACCAGCGACGCGGCCGGCTCGTCTTCATCCTTCGCCGTCAACATGCGGATCAACTCGACCTGCGAATGTACGTTCAGCTTGCGATAGACGGCGCGCAGGTGGTTGCGGACGGTGTAGGGGCTGACCCCAAGCGAGTCGGCGATTGACGCCACGCGCCCGTTGTCGAGTAGCCGCCGCACGACGTCGAGCTCGCTCGGGGTGAGACTTGTCGAGCCTCTCCACTCTGAAGCAGACCTCGACGAGGACTCGTGGGTCCGGCGCTTCGGCCGCCGCGTCCTGGCCGTGACATGTCGCAACGTGGCCAGGAGTTGCGCCGGCTGCACCGGCTTGACCAGATACGCCAGTGGCTCGACCAGGGCGGCACGCTCGGCCAGGTTCGGGTCCGCTGACGCCACCAGCACCGCGACGACCCCGTTCCGTTCGCGAAGCTGACGGGCCACCGCAAGACCGTCCATCGCCCCGCCCAGCACCCTGTCGATCTCGATGAGGGCCAGATCCGAGCGGTCGCGGCCAACCGCGTCGAGCGCCGCGGAGCCGTTGGTCACGAGCGCCGACACGCGATAGCCACCCGCATGCACCATCGACCCGAAGGGACTGGCCGCCCCCCCACCCGTCACCACGAGGACAACGCCGTTTCCGGTCACGCTCCTCTATACGCCGCGCAAACCGCTGCCGTTTCTCCGTCGCCGGTCCCGTCGGCCCCGGCCGACTGCGGTAGCATGGGAGGATCGGAGGATGCTGACGACGTGCGACTAGACGACCTCTCACGAGATGCGCTGCTGGCCCGCGAGCGAGAACTGGAAACGAGCTACAAGAAATTCCAGGCTGCGGACCTTGCCCTGGACCTGACCCGCGGAAAGCCCAGTCCGGCCCAGCTCGACCTTTCGAACGACCTCCTGCAGCTCGACGACGGCTACCAGTCGGCCAACGGCACCGACGCGCGCAACTACGGCGGGCTCGACGGACTGGCCGAGGCGAAGGCGCTGGGCGCTGAGCTGCTAGGCGTCCAGACGGACGGAATTCTTGTCGGCGGAAACAGCAGCCTCACTCTGATGTATCTCTACCTGACGAACGCGTGGGTGCACGGCCCCGCGGGAACAGGGAGCGCCTGGCGCGAGGGCGACACGGTCCGCTTCCTGTGCCCGGTCCCGGGCTACGACCGACACTTCGCCATCCTGGAAGACCTGGGAATCGAGATGCTCCCGGTGCCGATGACCGACGCCGGCCCGGACATGGACGCGGTCGAGAACCAGGTCTCGGCCGACCCGACGATCAAGGGCATCTGGTGCGTGCCGAAGTACTCGAACCCGACCGGGCAGGTCTATTCCGATGAGACGGTCGACCGCCTGGCTGCGGTGGCCACCAAGGCTGGTCCCCACTTCCGGATCATGTGGGACAACGCCTACGCGGTTCACGATCTGGACGACGCCCCGCCGGTCCTCGCCAACGTCATGAAGGCCTGTCGGCGGCACGGCACGGAAGACAGCGTGGTCCAGTTCGCCTCCACGTCGAAGGTCACGTGGGCGGGCGCCGGGCTCTCCTGGATGGCCGGCTCAAACGCGACACTGGCCCATTTCCGGAAGCACCTCCAGGTCGCGACGATCGGACCGGACAAGATCAACCAACTGCGGCATGTCCGGTTCCTCAAGGACGTGGACGGGGTACGGGCGCACATGCGGAAGCATGCCGCCATCCTGCGGCCGAAGTTCGAGATGGTCGTGCACCACCTCGACAGCGCGCTTGCCGACACGGGCATGGGTTCGTGGACCAACCCGCGCGGCGGCTACTTCCTGTCGTTCGACGCCCGGCCAGGCCTGGCCTCGGCGATCATCGGCCTGGCGGCCGACGCCGGCGTGAAGCTGACGCCGGCCGGCGCAACGTTCCCTTACGGCCGCGACCCGCGCGACGCCAATATCCGCCTGGCGCCGACGTTCCCCGAGCTCGGTGAGCTCGACCAAGCGATGCAGGTGTTCGTCGTGTGTGTCCAGCTGGCCTCGGTACGGCAGCGCCTGGCCGAGGCCTCCTAGGAGGCTGTCGAAACACCAGCTCGGCACCGGTTTCTTGGCGAGGCTTCCGTCTAGCAAGGCGCGGGCGAAGGAGGCATACGGCAGTCCTGCTTCGCAGGACTGCTACGCAATTCCACGAGCGTGTGGCGGAACTGCCGTGGTCTGTGACTGAGC
>CAJWMX010000581.1 GCA_913043805.1 uncultured Acidobacteriota bacterium
GCCATCGCGGCCGGGCTCCTCCACGACGTGGTCGAGGACACCCTCACCTCGATCGACCGGGTGGAGGAACTGTTCGGGGCCGAAGTGGCGCACGTGGTCGAGGGCGTCACCAAGATCAGCACCATCCCGTTCTCGTCGAGTGAGGAGCGACAGGCGGAGAACTTCCGCAAGATGCTCCTGGCGATGGTGGATGACATCCGCGTCATCCTGGTCAAGCTGGCTGACCGGCTGCACAACATGCGCACGCTTGATCACATGCCCGAGGACCGTCGCCTCAAGACGGCCCAGGAGACCCTCGACATCTACGCGCCTATTGCCCATCGGCTCGGGATGAAGAAGGTCAAGAACGAGCTCGAGGAGCTGGCGTTCAAGCATCTGGACCCGAAGGCGTACGAGACCACCCGTGCGTGGGTCGAACGTCGGCGGCGCGCGACCCAGAGCGTGGTGACCGAGCTGCGCCGGACGCTCGAGCGGACGCTGACTGAGGCGCAGATACCGTTCGAGCGCATCGAGTCGCGTATCAAGCGGCTCTACGGCATCCACCAGAAGATCAAGCGCCAGCGCATCTCTCTGGAGCAGGTCTACGACCTGATCGCGTTGCGGGTTATCGCCGAGTCGGAACGGGATTGCTACGCGGCGCTAGGCATCATCCACCAGACGTGGTCGCCGGTGCCCGGGCGGTTCAAAGACTTCATCGCGATGCCGCGGGCCAACGGTTACCAGTCGCTGCACACCTCGGTCGTCAGCGAGCAGGGGGTGCCGTTTGAGGTACAGATCAGGACGATGGCGATGCACGCCGTCGCCGAGGAGGGTATCGCCGCACACTGGAAGTACAAAGAAGGGCGCATCGGAGTGAAGCCGGACGAACAGCATTTCGCCTGGCTCCGTCAGCTGCTGGAGTGGCAGCAGGAGGTGCGCGACCCTGGCGAGTTCATCCACAACCTCAAGGTGGATCTCTACCCCGAGGAGGTCTACACGTTCACGCCGAAGGGCGAGGTGAAGGCGCTGCCCCGGGGAGCCACGCCGATCGACTTCGCGTACACGATTCACACCGACGTCGGTCATCAGTGCGTGGGCGCTCGGGTCAACGGTCGGATGGTGCCCGTGCGCACCAGACTCGAGAGTGGAGACATCGTCGAGGTCGTCACTGCTCCGGGGCACACCCCCAGCCGCGACTGGCTCAACATCGTCGTGACCTCGCGCGCCCGGAACAAGATCAAGCATTTCATCCATGCTGAGGAGAAGGTGCGGGCCGTCGAACTGGGCCGGAAGCTCTTCGACAAGGAGCTTCGTCGCTTCGACGTGAGCGCGAAGGCGGTGCTCGAGCCGGAAGCGGTGGTCCGGGTGGCCGGTGAGTTCGGGGCGCAGAAGGAGGACGACCTCTTTGCGGCCATCGGCTATGGCAAGGTGCCCGCGCGTTCGGTGCTGGCCAAGCTGGTGCCGAAGGAACTCGAGGAGAAATCTGGGACGCCGTCCATCGGTACCGTGGTGCGCCGGATGCTCCGGCGCGGCGAGGACAAGGTCAAGGTCACGGGGTTCGATGACCTGCTCGTCTTTCGCGCCCGTTGTTGCAATCCGATTCGAGGCGAGAAGATCGTGGGGTACGTGACCAGGGGGAAGGGGGTCTCGGTCCACGCGGCGCGATGTCCAAACGTGCTCAACCTGTTGTACGACCCGGAGCGGCGTATCGACGTGGTCTGGGACCGAGAGGGTGACGCTGCCGGGTTCGTGGTGAGGCTCAGCATTCAGGTCGAGGATCGTCAGGGCATCCTGGCGGATGTCACCACCAAGATCGCCGGCCTGAAGACCAACATGCTGAAGGTGGAGGCCACGACCAGCGACCACCACGGTCGGATCGTCGTCACCATGGAGATCGCGGACCTCAAGCACCTGCAACGGATCATCAAGGTGATCCGAGGCGTGCAGGGTGTGGTCGAGGTCGAGCGGATGATGCGCTAGGTTTCTCGGCGAGGCTTCCGTCTAGCGGTGTTGCGAGCTCAGTCACAGACTACCAGTCTGCTCCTTCGCCCGCGCCTTGCTAGACGACACCCTCGCCAAGAAACCGGCGCCGGGCTGGTATTGCAGCAGCCTCCTAGGGCGTTAGCCGAGGTAGGCGATGGCGTCGATCTCGACGCCGACCCCTTTGGGCAGCGCCGCCACCTGGACGGTGGCCCGAGTTGGTGGAGGGTCTCCGAAGCAGCTGCCGTAGACCTCGTTGACCTGGCCGAAGTTACCCAGGTCCGTGAGGAAGATCGTGGTACGAACGACCTGGCCGAAATCGGCGCCAGCGGCTTTGAGAATGGCGCCCAAGCTCTCCATGACCCGCCTGGTCTGCACCGCGATGTCACCGTCGACGACGTCGCCGGTGGCCGGGTCGAGTGGGATCTGGCCGGAGATGAACAGCAGCGAGCCGGCCCGTATGGCCTGCGAGTAGGGCCCAATCGCCGCCGGGGCTTCGTCGGTCTGAACAGCGGAAGGCACGGGGAGGCGCGGTCAGGCGGCCTTCACGACCTTGTTGGACCGGATGCAGCGAGTGCATACCCGGA
>CAJWMX010000582.1 GCA_913043805.1 uncultured Acidobacteriota bacterium
GCTGGTGCGCGCCTACGCGAGCAACGGCGTGGCCCCCGTCATCGACCGGGCCTTCCCGCTCGCCGAGCCACACGAGGCGTTCAACGCGCTCGCCTCGGCCCGCCACATCGGGAAGATCGTACTTACGCGGTAGCAACCCGCTACTTCGTTGCAGGCTTTGGGCTTTAGGCGAGGGGCGACCGAGCGCGACGCCCCAGGCTTCAACCTTCAGGCTTCAGGCTACGGGCCTCGGGCCGGAACGAGGAGCGTCGGGGCTCAGCCCAATTGGTGGGCGTTGCGGTCGATCTGGTCTGCGCTCAAAGGGCGGTCCTACCGAAACGCCCTGCTGTCCGAATCGGTTCAGGTGGGACTCGTTCCGGCCTGTAGCCCGAAGCCTGTAGCCTGAGCGGACGGGTCCGCGCCGCTCACTTGGTCGCAAACGCCATCAGATGCCATCCGAACCGCCTGACCAGCGGTCTCGGAATCAGGTTGAATCCGCCGACGAAGACGCCGTTGTAGGCGGCGGCCTTCCAGCCTTTGTGCAGACGGGACTTCACCGGAAAGCGCTCGGGCTCGATCCGGAGGTCGGCGAAGCCGTCGAGAAGCCGGCGAAACTCTGGAATCGAGTATTTCTCGAGCACCGGCGCGTCCGCATGCTCCAACCCCACGCCCATCACGGCGGACATGGCGTTGAGCCAGGATACGCGGTTGTAGACCATGAAGATCGCCTGTCCGCCGGGCTTCAGCACCCGACGGCACTCCACCACCATGCGCCGCGCATCGGCCGTGTACTGCAGGACGCCGTGCGCGTAGACGACATCGAACGACTCGTCCCCGAACTCCAGGGCCTCTCCGTTGCCGACCCTGAGGTCGCTCTGCCCTTCCAGGCCGTGCAGGTCGAAGTTCGCTCGCGCCAGTTCGATCGACCGGGCAGCCAGGTCCACCCCGGTGACCTCGGCGCCACCCTGGGCGAATCGCAGGAGATCGGTGCCAATGCCGCAACCGACCTCCAGCAAGCGCTGCTCGGCGAAGTCACCGAAGTCGACGAGTCGAGGCAGATAGTGAAGCTTGTCGAACCGATAGTCGTCGAGGTCGTCGAAGAACTCACGCGTGCCGACCGGGTGGTCGGTCATCTCGAGGTCGTGGATCCGCTCGTTCCAATAGGCGGCGATCTGGTCGATCATCGGGGCGTAGAATAGCAGCGTCTTGACACGGAACCTCCGCGCGCTCGCCGATACCGAGTTCGACCTCCTGGTCGTCGGCGCCGGTATCTACGGTGCGACCATCGCCTGGGACGCCGCTCAGCGCGGTCTCCGCGTGGCCCTCATCGACCGGGCCGACTTCGGCGGCGGCACCTCAGCCAACAGCATGAAGACGGTGCACGGTGGGGTCCGCTCTCTCCAGACCGGCAACCCGGCGGAGCTCCGGCTCTTCGTCCGCGAACGCCGCGCGCTCTCGAGGATCGCCCCGCATCTGGTGCATCCGCTCCCGTTCGTCGTGCCGACCTACGGCGGGCTGACCCGCCATCCGTTGGCGATGCAGGCCGCGTTCAAGCTCTACGACTTCCTCTCAAGCGATCGGAACGCGCAGCTCGACCGAACCAGACACCTGCCACCGAGCCGGCGGATAGGCCGGGACGAATGCCTCGCCTTGAACCCGTTGATCGACCCGGACGGCGTGACCGGCGGCATCGTCTGGCATGACTGCCAGATGTACAACCCTGACCGGGTCGTACTCGCCTTCGTCCGGTCGGCGTCCGACGCCGGGGCCACCGTCGCCAACTATGTGGAGGGAACCGACTGGCTCCGCACCGGCGAGCAGATCACCGGGATGCGGGTGGAAGACCGCCTCGGCGCGCCGGTCTTCGATGTACGCGCTCGTCTGGTGGTCAACGCCGCCGGCCCCTGGAGCCCGCAGTTGACCACCAGCCTCCCCCCAGCGCTCGCCGCGGCTCGTCCCACCGGTTTCTCCAAGGCGATGAACCTGGTGACCCGTTCGGTCGGGACTCGCGAGGCGGTGGGTGGCGTGGCCGAGGGCCGATTCCTCTTCATCGCCCCGTGGCGGGATGTCTCAATCGTCGGCACGAGCCACGAGCCGTATGCCGGTCCTCCCGGGTCGCCAACGGTCACCGACGCCGATGTCATCCGCTTTCTGGCCGACGTCCGGCAGGCGTTCCCCCGGGCCAACCTCGGCGCAGACGATGTGCGATTGGTGCACCGGGGGCTCCTCCCGTCAGCCGACCCGGAGGGGGACACACTCTCGAAGGAAAGCCTCGTCCGGGACCATCGACACGACGGCGCCCCCGGCTTGATGAGCGCCATCGGCGTGCGCTACACCACGGCCCGCGCCACCGCCGCCGAGGCTACCGACCTTGCGCTCGGGATCCTCGCCGAGACCCCGTGTCCATCGCGGACGGCGACCACTCCGCTGGCCGGCGGCGACCTCGACGGAGACGAGTATTATTTCGCGCTGCCCCGCGGTGCGTTTTATCAGATCGTCTTGCTCGCGAAAGAGGCGGCGCCGGCGGCGTACGCGGTACGCGACCAGCGCTCCGACGACGAACTG
>CAJWMX010000583.1 GCA_913043805.1 uncultured Acidobacteriota bacterium
CCGGCATAGCTGCGCCACTCGCCATCGGTCGCGCCGCGCTGCCCGGCGAAGGCGTACTGCGGCCCTGCGGTGACGCTCACAAGCGCCAGCACGGCAAGCGCCACGAACAACGCCCGAAGAGGATGGTGTGACATGCGCGGCTCGCCCGTGGGGCTGGATTGCCGCGAGTGTATCACCCGAGAGAGGGCGGCCGATGCAACGGCGACGAACGTCCGGCGTGAGCTAGCGGCTCTTCTTGGCCGCCGCTTTCCGCTTGGCCCAGGAGGCCTTCATCCGGCGAGAGATCGACTTCTTTTCCGCTTCGGTCAGCTTGCGACGGGTCCGCCGCGGGCGACCGGTCGGCGTGGTCTTGCTGGTGCGGCCGAGCACGGCCTGGAGGCCGGCGATCTGCCGATCGATCTCGGCCCGCTGTGCCTGCAACTCGGAAAGCGCTGACCTCAAGGTACTGTTCACATCTACTGCCATTCTCGGATCCTCCTAGTGGCTGCGTCACGGCCCACGACGACGCTTCAATCCTGGGAGTTCGTCATTTACGCGGCGTCTCGGTTGCGCGAGGCTCGAACCTCTCGTGGGGTTTGCCCCGTGCGCTTCCGGACCGCGGCGTAGAAGTTCGACCGCCCGTGGAAACCGACCTGCCGCGCGACCTCGTCCACGGTCAGGTCGGTTTGCTTCAACAGCCTGACACCCATCGTCGTGCGTACTCCATGCAAGTGCTGCGCCGGGGGTGGTCTTGAAGGCAAACCGAAACGCTCGGGCAAGAAAAGACGGGCTGCACCCAACGGCCGCGGCAATCGACCGGTTCGAGAGCCGCTACGGGTAGCGTTCGTTGATTACTCCCCATGCCTTGTGAGCAATCCGGGCGCGCGCATCTTTGTTCGGTCGGCGACGATCCCGTGCGGCGCCTGGCCCCAGCACATAGTGCGGTTCGGGCGCGGTCTCTACCACGATGAACGCGTTGCCCCCGCCTTGGCGAGCGCCTTATAGACCAAGACGCGAACCGCGAGATCCGTAACTTTGTCCTTCTGCGCCGGGATGTCTGCGAGAAGAGCGTCCACGTCCCAGTCCTGCCCGTCGGCGGGACTGCCGGCCAGCACTTGCAAGCGATCGCTAAGCCTGTGGACGACATCGCGTAGCGAATCGTCAGCACATTGCTGACACGACACGGTCACCTCACAAGTCCCTCAGGGCCCGGGCAGGACTCTACTTTATTGGCTTAGCCGCTGTCTAGACGTAATTCGATACAAAATAGGTTCACAATCTAGGACACGAAATACTCGAAAGAGGCGATGTTTTTATTGTGAATGGCGTCACATCGCTTGTCTGTTGGACTTAGGACGTAATGAGTCATGCGTCGTCTCCTGGTCATCCTCGCGGCTGTCGGGCCAGTGTTGTCGCTGAGCGGAATCGCCGCCGAGGCACAAACGACGGCGACGCCACGCACCCCCTGGGGGGCTCCCGACCTTGGGGGCATCTGGGACTATCGCTCTCTAACGCCGCTCGCGCGCCAGGACATGCATCGGGGCCAGCCTGTCCTGTCCGAGGAGCAGGCTGAAGCGTATGTTCGGAACCTGCAGGACGCGCGAGCGCGATTTGCGCCACCGTTCCAGCGGGCCTTTGTCGACCGCGGCGCCGATGTGGTCGCCGACCGCCGCAGTTCGCTGATCATCGACCCTCCGACCGGCCGCTATCCACCGCCCGTGCTCGGCGCCACCGCGCGCGCACGGGCGTCGATCGGCTCCTACGCGGACCAGCCGTTCGCCACCTACGCCCAGCTCAACCTGCTGGACCGCTGTATCGGGACCATCGGCTTCCCACTCGTCCCTGGGCCGTATAACAACAACGTCCAGATCTTCCAGACGCCGGCACTGGTGGCGATTCTGGCCGAGAGCATGCACTTCGTCCGGATCATCCCGCTGGACGGACTCCCACGCTCGGGGCTACCTCAGTTCAGCGGCGACGGCCGGGGGCACTGGGAGGACGACACGTTGGTGGTGGAGTCGGCCAACTTCGATGGCGAACTGGCCATGCTTGGCGTCGAGCCGGAGCGGCTCGTTGAGCGGTTTACACGGATGGGCGACACCTTGCATTACGAGTTTACGGTTACCGATCCCCAGATGTGGGCCACCCCCTGGACGGCGCTGGTACCGATGACGCGCTCACAAGCCCCGCTCTTCGAATACGCCTGCCACGAAGGCAACGTCAGCCTCACCCACATGCTCGAGACGGCTCGAGCTCTGGACCCCTCGTCACCCGGCCCACGGTAAGCAGAGCGTTGACGAGGGTTTACCCGCCAGACCGAATCAGGCAGGATGCTGGCGACACCGCCGCAAGGAACCCCATGCGATTCCAGCGTCCACTCGCCGCCACCGCGTTCCTCGTTCCAGCATTCGTCCTTGCCGGCCACGGCGCCGGGCAATACCTCCCGGCCGAGAACATGCCGGAGACCGCATCGGAGTACGCGCGGATGGTCGAGTCTGAGCTTGGCATCGTCCCGACGGTCGACTGCGGCGAGGGCGTCCGGGTGCCGATCTATGTCGACGGT
>CAJWMX010000584.1 GCA_913043805.1 uncultured Acidobacteriota bacterium
ACCGGCGGCATGAACCCGAAGATCTCGTCCATGTAGAGAATCGCGCGGAGACTCCGGCTGCCAGGCTGACTCCGCACCCAGGTCAACACTTCGTTCAGCAAGGTGGTCACCAGGAACGTGCGTTCCGACTCGGTCAGATGCGCGATCGAGACGATCGAAAGCCGGGGGCGGCCCTCGGCCGTGAAGAGCAGCCGCCCGACATCGAGCGGCTCGCCTTCCGCCCAGGCCTCGAAGCCTAGCGAGGCCAGCAGGTTGTTAATCCGCATCGCCAGGCCGAGCCGATCGGCGGCCGGAAACACCGACTCCAGGCCCATCACCCCGATGCGGTCGAGCCCGGTCTTCTGTATCCGCTGGCTCAGCGTCGGCAGGTCCAGGCCGTACCCCTCTCGCCACGCCCGGCCAAGCAGCGTCCCGATGAGGATGTGCTCCCGGCTCGTGAGCGGGTCCGCGTCGATACCGACTAGACCCAGCAGGCCCGAGGTGGCGCCAGCCACCCGGTCGTTCAGCGCTTCGCGGTCGCCGATGATGGCGGCCGGAGGCGCGGCAAACGACTGCAACACCGTCAGCGGCCGCCCGGCCTGGCTCCCAGGGGTCTAGATGGTCCGGTCGACGGCCGCCGCAAAGCGCCCCACGCGCGCGCCGTCCTGCCCCGACCCGGCCAATCCGGACCGCCACAGATCGGCGGTCCATCGGGCGTGCTCGTCCGGCGTCCGCCCGTGCCGCGCCGCCTCGAGCTCGTCAATCCACGGTCGGAAGTCGCCGGCCTCGAGGGCGGGGAAGGTCAGCAGGAGGTTGCCCAGATCGGCCTTCGGATCGATCGCCAGGATCGGGATCCCGTCGATGACCGCCTCCTCTATCAGTCCGATGCCGAGACCGGTCTTCCCGCTCCCGGTCATGCCGACCGCGACGGCGTGGGTCGTGAGGTCCTTCGCGTCGTAGAGCACCGGTTCACTCGTCTCGGCGCCGCGTTCGACGTCGTAGCGATGCCCCACATAGAAGGCACCCAGCTGTTCGAAATCCTGCATACGGTCCTCTCTTCCCGACTCTCGTTCCCGCGCGTCAGCCCCGCGTCTCGACGCCTCGGTCATACAAGCCTTGCCGATCGGCGAGCCTGACCCGGACCAGATCGATCAACATCCGCACCGAGTCACTCAACGGATGGACCCGGCTGGCTGGATCGTTGACCCACACCACCGGCACTTCGGCAATCTCGTATCCAAGCTTCGTGGCGATCCAGAGCACCTCGACGTCGAACGAGAACCGCTCGAGCCGCTGTCGCGAGAACACCTCGTGCGCGGCGTCGCGGCGAAAGCACTTGAACCCGCACTGGGTATCCCCGATTCCAGACACCGTCGTCATCTGGACGACCCGGTTGAAGACGCGCCCCATCGACTGCCGCCACCACGCCTGGCGCACCCGCACGTCGGAATCGGGGAGCGCCCGCGACCCGATCGCCACCTGCGCGCCGTCGGCCATCGCGTCGACCAGATGCTCGACCTCTTCGATCGGCGTCGACAGGTCGGCATCCGAGAAGAGGCAATAGTCGCCACGCGCCTCGAGCATCCCGCGCCGCACGGAGTACCCCTTCCCCCGGTTCCGGCCGTTGTCCAGCACACGCAGCTCGGGCCAGTCCTCGCCGAGGCTCCGAGCCTGACGCAGAGTCGCATCGGTGCCTCCATCCACGACCACCAGCACTTCACTGCGATAGGACCGCGGCTCGAGGTACTCGCGCACGCGAGCCAGCGTCGGCACGATTCGCGCCTCCTCCTCGAAGGCGGGGATCACCACGCTGAGGTGCACCGGCTCTTCTGTCATCAGGGGCGACGCGAGTGGGCGATTGACTTGTGGACGAAGACCAGGACGACGCGAGAACGCTGACGATGCGACCAGCTAGCGGCCACCCGCGGAATCGCTGGCCACCTCGGTGGCGCCCAGTTCACGCAGGACGTCGGCGCTATTCCCGCTCGGCGCCCGGTTGGCCGCAATCTGGCTACGCGCTCGGCCGGCCGCCGCCGCATCCGCCAGTTGCAGCGGTGTCCGTCCCGCGCCGTTCTCCAGATTGAGATCCGCGCCGTGCTCGGCCAGGAGCCGGACCAGCTTGGACAGGTTCCGCTGGGCAGCGGTGTGGATCGGCGCGACGCCGTTCAGATCGGTCTCGTTCACGTCGGCGCCAAACTCCAGGATGACCCGAGCCGTCGCCAACGCCTCCATCTCTTCCAGATTCGGATCGCGCCGGACCTCGTCGAGAAAGTAGCGACGCCGGCCGCTATCTCCGCCGACAACCGCCAGTAGCGGTGGGATGAACCCACCCGACACGTGAGGCGGACCCTCACCTCCCGCTCGCTCGAAGACCGCGTCCCACCGCTCGAGCGTCGTCAACCGAGGATCAGCGCCGGCCGCCACGAGGTCACGCATGATGTCCGGCTCGCGATAGTAGGCGGACAGCCAGAACGGCGTCGCGCTCACCATCGCCGGATCGAACGCCCAGTCCATGCTGGTGCGCCGCTGCGGAGTCCCCGTTCGCAGCCGAGCGTTCGGATCG
>CAJWMX010000585.1 GCA_913043805.1 uncultured Acidobacteriota bacterium
CCTTTGGCGTGTGGGGCGCCGACCTCGAGATGGACGGCGATCTCGATCTGGTGGTGGCTCCCGTGACGGGCCCGCCTGTCGCACTCCAGAACAACGCCGACGGCACCTGGACGTCGTTGCCGATCTTCCAGGACGTCGAAGGTTTACGTGCCTTCGCCTGGTCCGACTTCGATGTGGACGGCGACCCCGACGCGGCGATCATCGACCAGGCCGGTCAGCTTGTGTTGTATGAGAACCAGCAGGCGGGGCAGTTTCGTCGCTGGGCGCCGCCGACCCTGCCCAACCTTCTGACGCTGGTTGCGGGAGAGTTGGATGGCGATCGACAGCTCGATCTGGGCGTGATCGACGGCGACGGGGGGCTGTGGCGCGTCTCTCATCGTGACGCCGGCTGGACCGTCGCCGAACTGGCCGATTGGACCCGCGTGGGCCAGGTCGAGCCGGGACAGGTCAGACTGCTGGTCGCCGACCTCGACAACAACGGCGCCAGTGACCTGCTGGCGAGCGGTCCCTCGGGCACCGACCTTTGGCAGCGCGACCCCTCCGGCTACCGGCACCTCGCGATCGACGGGCAGGTCGAGGTGCACGCGGTGGCGGATCTGGACGGCGACGGTCGCCTCGACCTGGTCGGGGTAGAGGACGGTGGCGCGGTGCAGTTGCTCGGACGGGGCGAAGCCGACTACCACTGGCAGGTTGTCCGCGCCCGTGCTCTCGAAGCGGCGGGGGACCAGCGGATCAACGCCTTCGGTGTGGGCGGAGAGATCGAAGTCCGAGCCGGTCTCCTGAGCCAGAAGCAGCCGATTCAGCATGGGCTGACCCACTTCGGTTTGGGCGTACGCGAGTCGGTGGATGTGGTTCGGATCGCCTGGCCCAACGGCGTCGTCCAGGCGGAGTTTCCCGTCTCGGTCGACCAGACCGTGCAGGCCGAGCAGCGGCTCAAAGGATCATGCCCCTGGGTGTTCGCCCACGACGGCGAGGCGATGCGGTTCGTCACCGACTTTCTCTGGCGCTCGCCGCTTGGCTTGCGGATCAATGCGCAGGACACGGCGGGCGTGACCCAGACCGAGGATTGGATCCGGATCCGAGGGGATCAACTCCGGCCGGTCGAAGGCGAGTATGAGCTCAGCATCACCGCCGAGCTCTGGGAGACGCACTTCTTCGACCATGTGTCGCTGATGGTGGTTGATCATCCGGCTGAGACGGACGTCTTCGTGGATGAGCGATTCGCCGCGAATCAGCCGCCCGCCCTCGAGCTCCACGCGACCGGTGTTCCCCGTCCGCTCCGCGCGGCCTGGGACGACCTCGGAGAGGAGGTCACCGATGTCGTCGCTCTGCGGGACGGGCGCTACGTATCGAGCTTTGGACAGGGCCCCTATCAAGGGGTGACGCGGGATCACTACCTCGAGGTGGAGCTGGATGTTCCGGATGCCGCCTCGCCGCCGAGTGTGCTGCTGGCCTACGGTTGGGTGTATCCGACCGACAGCAGCATCAACGTGGCCCTGGCCCAGGGCGCTCATGAGGCTCCACGAGGTGTGTCCCTCGAAGCGCAGAGCGCCTCCGGGGGCTGGACGACCGTGCACGCCGATCTCGGTTTCCCGTCAGGGAAGAACAAGACGCTGGTGATCGACCTGACGAAGGTGCCCTGGCACGGAGAACGCCAGCGGCTGCGGCTCAGAACGAACCTCGAGGTCTACTGGGACTGGGTCGGGGTCACCGACGCAATCGACCCGTCGCTCCGCACCGAGCGGTTGGCGCCGAGGGTGGCTGACCTGCGCTATCGCGGATTCTCCCGGACGCACGACGTGGGGCCTCGAGGCCCGGAGGTGCCTCGCTACGACGAACTGGCCAACACCGCGCCCCGGTGGCGCGATCTGGTGGGCTACCACACCCGTTTTGGCGACGTTCGACCTCTGCTCAGCGAGGTCGATGATCGCTACGTGATCATGAACGCCGGCGACGAACTCACGCTCACGTTCACGGCGCCGCCAGAGCCCCCGGAGGGGTGGCGACGGGACTTCGTGCTGATTGGTGACGGTTGGGTGAAGGACGGTGACTTCAACACCGGCTTCTCGAAGACCGTGCTACCGCTGCCGTCGCATGACGACGCGACGTATACCCGCGCGCCGACCATGCTCGAGGCCGACCCGGTGTTTCAACGACACCGTGGAGACTGGGAACGGTTCCACACCCGCTATGTCACGCCGTCGAGGTTCCTCGGCGGGCTGGGTTCGGCGGGGCCTTCCCATCGCTCGAATGTTTCTCCAGCCGGCCGGCGATAGTCGCCCCGGGTCAGCATCTTCTCTAGCCACAGATAGAGGACGATGAACAGATACCGGCTGCCCATCTCCCGCAGATGCAGCCCGGACTGGCCTTGGCGCCGTTCTCGCCACCCGATCGGGAGCACCTCGAACGAATAGCCGCGGACGACCGCTTTCAGCGGGAGTTCGACGGTCAGGTTGTAGTGAGGCGAGAGGAACGGTCGGCATACCTCGATCACGCTCGCGCGGTAGGCCTTGAAGGCGTTCGTCGTGTCGT
>CAJWMX010000586.1 GCA_913043805.1 uncultured Acidobacteriota bacterium
CACGTCGCCCGCCTGCGTCTCGATGATCGGCAACGCGGTCAGCGAGCCGGCGCCGAGCTCATCGCGCATCATGGCGGCGCGCTCGAGCAGCCGCGAGTGCAGGTAGAAGACGTCGCCCGGATACGCCTCCCGGCCCGGAGGACGACGCAGCAGGAGCGAGATCTCGCGATACGCCTGCGCGTGCTTCGAAAGGTCATCGTAGATGCAGAGGGCGTGCTCGCCCTTGTCGCGGAAGTACTCGCCCATCGCGCAGGCGGAGTACGGGCTGATGAAGAGCAGTGGCGCCGGCGCCGAGGCGGGCGCGGCCACGACGATGGTGAACTCCATCGCGTTGTTCTCTTCGAGCGTCTTCACCACCTGTGCGATCGTCGACTGCTTCTGGCCGATCGCGTTGTAGATGCAGACGACGTTGTTGCCGCGCTGGTTGAGAATCGTGTCGACGGCGACGGCGGTCTTGCCGGTCTGTCGGTCGCCGATGATCAACTCTCGCTGACCACGGCCAATCGGCACCATCGTATCGATCGCCTTGAGACCGGTCTGGAGAGGGATACGCACGCTCTGGCGATCGACGACGCCAGGCGCGATCTTCTCGACCGGCGAGGACTCGGTCGTCGCGATCGGGCCTTTGCCATCGAGCGGCTGGCCGAGCGCATTGACGACCCGGCCCAACAGGGCATCGCCGACCGGCACGGAGATGATGCGGCCGGTGCGCTTGACCGTGTCGCCTTCCTTGATCTCGGTGCTTTGACCGAGCAGCACCGCGCCCACCCCTTCTTCTTCGAGGTTAAGCGCCAGGCCGTAGATCCCGTGGGGGAACTCGAGCATCTCGGTCGCCATGACGCTCTCGATCCCGTGGACCTGGGCGATACCGTCTCCAACCGAGACGACGGTGCCGACTTCGGCGACGTCGACGTCGAGGGTGTAGTCACCGATCTGGTCGCGAATGATCTGGGTAATCTCGTCCGCTTTAATGGTCATCGCAAAGGCGCCTGTCTGTGGTTCGTGTGGTTCGTGGGTCGAGCCTGGTCTGGACGTCGTCGATACGAGCCCTACTGCTCCAGGAGGCTCTGTCGGATCCGTTGGAGGTGGTGCGCGACGCTGCCGTCATAGACGGTCGTGCCGACGCGCGCCACAACGCCGCCCAGCAGGTCGGGGTCGACGTCGGTCGTCATGGTCACCTGCGCCCCGCTGGCCGCCTGCAGGGCCCGTTCGATCGCGGCGGTGCCCTCGTCGGTGATCGGCGTCGCCGTCGTGACCTGGGCTTCCACCACCCCGAGGTGACGGAGCAGCCGACCGCGATACGCGTCCACGATGTCGCCGAGGAGCACCAATCGGTCCCGTTCGGCAAGCAGGTGAAGCAGTTTTGTCACCGGAGGGGTCATCGGGTCCGAGCGCTCGAGGAGCGCCGAGACCAGAGCCTTTTTCTTCGGTGTGGGGACAGCGGGATTCAGCAGAACACGCCCGAGCGTCTCGTGGTCGGCGATGAGGTCCGAGAAGCCCTGCAGGTCGGTTTCAACCTGACGCAGGTCGTACTGTTTGACGCTGACATCGAACAGTGCGCGGGCGTAGCGCGCAGCCGCGGTGCGATTGGTCATGGTGTCCGGGTGGCCAGGACGACGGAGTTTCGGAGGCCGTTGTGGCGCTCCGGCCGGGCAGGCCCAAAAGGTATTTATACCATTCTGCGCGAAACGCCATCAACCCGCCGCGACGGCTACGACCCCGCCGTGAGCCGCTCGAAGAGCCGCTGCAACTCGGGCTCCGAGGTGAAGTCGATCTCGATCCGGCCCTGTTTCCCGCGCCGGACGATACGCACACGCGTACCCAGCGCGACCCGAAGGCGGTCTTGCGCCGCGCGCGTATGGACGTCGAGCGGCGGCGGACCGCCGGCTGCCGGGCGGGCAGGGTCGTCGGCCTGGGCGAGTCGACGCACGAGCGCCTCGGTCTCGCGGACTGACAGGCCGCGGGCCACCACCTCGCGTGCCGCGCGGCGCTGGGCGGCGCCGTCGTCGAGTCCGAGCAACGCGCGAGCGTGTCCCATCGCCATCCGGCCGGACCCAAGCTCGGCCTGGACCTCCGACGGGAGCTGGAGCAGCCGGACGTAGTTGGCGACCGTCGCCCGGTCCTTGCCCACCGCCTTGGCGACCGCGTCCTGGGTCAGGCCGTGCTGGGTGATCAGCTGGCGATAGCCCTCAGCCTCTTCGATCGGGTTCAGGTTCTCGCGTTGGAGGTTCTCGACGAGGGCCACCTGAAGCAGCTTCTCGTCGCTCACGTCCCGCACCACCACCGGAACATGATGGAGCCCGGCACGTTGCGCGGCCCGCCAACGGCGCTCGCCGGCGACGATCTCGAACCGGTCGTCATCGAGAGGCCGGACCACGATCGGTTGGATCACCCCCGACACCTCGATCGACCGACTGAGCTCGTCGAGGCGCGCGTCGTCCATCGTGGTGCGGGGCTGGTCAGGGTTGGGCTGCAGTCGGTCGACGTCGAGCTCGGTGGGCGCGGCGGGGGGGGAGACCGCGGCGGG
>CAJWMX010000587.1 GCA_913043805.1 uncultured Acidobacteriota bacterium
CGGCGCTGAGCATCGAGAGCGCCTTCGCGGAGGCCCTTGCCGCGGCCGACGCCGGGACGGTGGCCGAAGCCCTGGCGTCCGCCATCCGGGACGAACAGTTCGACCTCGTGCTGACCGGTCTGCAGTCCGATGATCAGGGGTTTGCCCAGACCGGTGTCGTCCTCTCGGAGCTCCTCGGCATTCCGCATGCCACGATCATCATGGAGGTGCAGGTGTCCGAGGGCCAGCTCCGCGTCAAGCGTGAGCTGGAGGGCGGCTGGTTCCAGTGGGTGTCGATACCGACGCCGGCCCTGCTCACCATCCAGAGCGGGATCAACCAGCTCCGCTACGCGACGCTGAAGGGCATCATGGCGGCCAAGAAGAAGGAGGTCCGGGTGGTCGAAGCTCCGGCCGACCTGGCGCCGCATCAGGAGATCCTGAAGCTCTATGTACCGGAGAAGGCAAAGGAAACCCAGCTGATTGACGGTGCTCCGGGTGAGGCTGCCGCCGAACTGGTCCGAATTCTCAAGGAAGAGGCCCGCGTCCTGTAGCGCGTGCCGTCTCACAGCCTAGAGCCCAAAGCCCAAAGCCGAGCGTTCCAGAATCATGATCCTCGTCATTGCAGAACAGAAGGACGGCGTCCTCAACAAAGCCAGCTGGGAGGCGGTCGTCGCGGCCCAGCAGACCGGGCAGCCGGTGCAGGTCGCCGTGGCCGGTCACCAGTTGACCGACGTCGCCAACGAGCTCGCGGGCGCCGCGGTCGAGGCCGTGTTGACCGTCGACGATCAGAAGCTGGCCGCCTACACACCCGACGGCTTCGTCAGCGCGTTCGCCGAGGTGGTGCAGGCGGCTGGACCCGACCTCGTCTTCCTGTCACACACCTATCAGACGCGCGAGTTCGCGCCGCGTCTCGCCGCGCGATTGGGCCGTTCCCTGGTCACCGACTGTGTGGCGGTGAAGCCGGGTGAGGGACGGCTGGTGTTCGTCCGGCCGATGTTCCAGGGCAAGTTCGTCGCCGACGTTGCGCCAACCGGCGAGGGCCCCCACTTCGCCAGTTTTCAGATCGGCGCGTTTCGTCCCGACGCCCTGCAGCGTGGAGACGCGCCGGCCGAGGTTCGTGCCCAGACGGTCACCATCGATGCGGGGACGATCCGTCAGGCGGTGGAGGCGCCGTTCCAGGAGGCCAAGCAGGCCGTCGACCTGACGCAGGCCGAGCGGATCGTTGCCGTAGGCCGGGGAATCAAGGCGGATGAGCATATCGCCCTGGTCCAGGACTTGGCCGGAAAGCTGGGCGCCGAGGTGGCCGCGTCGCGGCCGATCTGCGACTCCGGCTGGCTTCCGATGGATCGACAGATCGGCAGCTCCGGTCAGACCGTCGCACCCAAGCTGTATCTGGCGCTCGGAATCTCGGGAGCAATCCAGCACCTCGTCGGGATGAAGGGCTCGCGTACGATCGTGGCCATCAACAAGGACGCCGATGCGCCGATCTTCGAGGTTGCCGACTACGGCATCGTCGGCGATCTGTTCGAGGTAGTGCCAGCCATCGTGGCGGCGCTCGGTGAAGACTAGCCAATCAACGGAGCACGAATCGGATGGAGCGGGAAACGCTCGACGTCGATGTCCTGATCGTCGGTGGAGGTCCCGCTGGCTTGTCGGCGGCGATCCGGCTGGCGCGCAAGCGGGAACAGTCCGGAGGCGAGCCTCTGACGATTGCCGTGCTCGAGAAGTCCCGGCAGAACGGTTCCCATATGTTGTCGGGGGCGGTCCTCGACCCCTCCGGTCTCGATGAGCTGCTTCCCGATTGGCGCGACCGGGGCACCCCACTCGAAACCCGGGTCACGGGCGACCGCATCTACTATCTGACCAAAGGGTCACAGCTCCGCTTTCCGTTCACGCCTCCCCCGCTCCGCAACCACGGCAACTACGTCATTTCGTTGAATCGGTTCGTGCGGTGGCTGGCCGAGCAAGCCGAGGCGGCCGGCGTCGACATCTTCAGCGGGTTTTCCGGCACAGAGGTCCTGTACGAGGGCGATCGAGTGGTCGGCGTGCGCACCGGCGATCGCGGAATCGACAAGCACGGCAACCAGAAGGGCACCTTCGAGCCGGGTGTGGACATCAAGGCCAAGGTCACGATCTTCGCCGACGGTGTCCGCGGGAATCTCACCAAGACCCTCATCGCCCGGCATGGGTTGGCCGGCCCCGTACCGCAGTCCTATGCGATCGGGATCAAGGAGCTGTGGGAAGTGCCGCCGGACCGGCTGGCGCCCGGCACCGTGATCCACTCGATGGGGTATCCGCTCCGTCACGAGGAGTTCGGGGGCGGGTTCATCTACGCAATGCCCGAAGGCCGTCTCTCGATCGGCTTCGTCGTTGGGTTGGACTACAAGGACCCGCTCTTCGACCCGCACATGGCCTTCCAGCGGTTCAAGCAGCATCCTCTGGTGGCGCCCCTGCTCGAGGGGGGGGAGATGACCCGCTACGGTGCGAAGGCGTTGCCAGAGGGAGGGTGGCATGCCCTGCCCCGGTGCCACGTCGATG
>CAJWMX010000588.1 GCA_913043805.1 uncultured Acidobacteriota bacterium
GTCCACGCCGAGCTACATCGACGGCATCCTCTATACGGTGGCCGGATACCGTCGGACCATCGTGGCGATGGAACCAGCGTCGGGTGAGCAGCTCTGGAGCTATCGTGAGCCGCACACCGTGCGCTGGGAACAGTCGATGCGGGCCGCCTACGGCAAGGGCGTCGGGCACAGCTACGTCGACGGACGCTTGGTGATCTACGTCATCACACCCGCCTTCTTCCTGCATGCCATCGATGGGAAGACCGGCGAGCATCTCGAGGGCTTCGGGGGGCAGATTCCGCTCGACGGATTTCCCGAGACCGGCGTGGTCGACCTGCTGGCCGACCTTGGTTATCCATGGGATCCCAACACAGGGCTCGACCCGGTCGTTGGCTACATCACGAGCTCATCGCCGCCGATCGTCGTGAACGACACGGTCGTGATCGGCAACTCACACGAGCAGGGCTACAGCCAGACGCGTCTCGAGAACGTGCCGGGTCACATCCTGGCCTACAACAAGCGGACCGGAGAGCACCAGTGGAAGTTCAATGTGATTCCGCAGTCGGAGAGTGAATTTGGCTTCGACACGTGGGAGAACGACGCCTGGCAGTGGACCGGCGACGTCTCGTCCTGGGCGCCGCTGGCGGCCGACATGGAGCGGGGCATCGTCTACATCCCGACCAACGCGCCGACCATCGACTACTACGGCGGGTTCAGGCCCGGTGACAACTTATTCGGCACGAGCATCATTGCGCTCGATGTCGAAACCGGCGAGCGACTCTGGCACTTCCAGACCGTGCACCATCCGATCTGGAACTACGACCTGCCGAACGTTCCGATCCTGTATGACGCGACGGTAGACGGTCGGGACGTGCCGATGGTCATCCAGACCACCAAGCAGGGCCTGACCTTCGCCTTCGATCGGGTGACCGGTGAGCCGGTCTGGCCGATCGAGGAGCGGGAAGTGCCGCAGTCGATCGTGCCGGGTGAGCAGCTGTCGCCCACCCAGCCGTTCCCGACCCGGCCGGCGCCGCTCGAGCCGCTGCTGCTGACCGAGGACAACGTCATCGACTTCACACCCGAGCTGAAGGATGAAGCGCTCGAGATCATGAGCAACTACCGGATCGGCGGTCCCTACATGCCGCCGTTGCCCGAGGGGCACACCGAACCGGTCCGGGGCTGGGTCGGCTGCTCGGGTGGTCTGAACATCACCAATCCGGCGTCATTCGACCCCACGACCGGCTACCTGTATCAGCCGTCAGGCCCGGGTTGTTCGGGGCGGACGGTGCAGCGGGGCGAGCCGGTCGATGACGAGACCCACTCGTGCACCTCGTCGGAGGGGGATTGCTGGACGACCGGGACCACGATCGCCGAGTGGGTTGCGGGCGGCCCGGGCATCGGTTGGGGCGGTCCGCAGGGTCTCCCCATCTTCAAGGCACCCTACAACCGGATCACGGCCATCGACATGGACACGGGCGAGCACGTGTTCTGGGCCCCGGTGGGTGAGGCCTCCGAGCGGATGAAGCGTCATCCGGCGTTGCAGGGCGTCGACCTCAGTAATGTTGGGGGAGGGCGGCGCGCGGTGTCGATGGTGTCTGGCGACCTGTTGCTGACCACCCGTGGCATGAGCGGTCCCGCGGTGCTGGATGCGCGCGACAAGCTGACTGGCGAGCTCGTCGGTACGGTCGATCTCCCCGCGCCGGGACAGTACGGCATGATGACCTACATGCATGAAGGCGAGCAGTACATCGTCGTGCAGGTGGGGATGGCCGGGATGATGCAGGGCGGGCTCGCCGCGCTCAAGCTCCCGAGCGGCGACAGCCACTGAGGCACGTCGGCACGCAGCTGAAGGGCGGACACCGGGCGAGCGGTGTCCGCCTTTTTCTGTGTCTGGGGCTGGCCGAAAAAGTCCGATATTGGTATTTGGAATGACACAATGGTGCATCTGAAGGTGATTTTCGGTGCCGATCTGACCGGATGAGGCCGGGTTTCATTGGCGAAAATTGGCTGACGGAATCTCGGTATGAGATTTTCGATTTTCCGTTCCGGCCCATGTCGATCCTCAGCCTCTCCACACGTCTTTCGTCTCGTCGACGCAGCCAGTCTGGATTCTCACTCATCGAACTTCTGGGAGCCGTCGGCCTGGTCGGTGTCATCTCGACCATCGCGCTTCCCGGTCTGCTCCGTGTCCGAATGTCCGGGAACGAGGCATCCGCAATCGCTTCGTTGCGGGCGATCAGCAGCGCACAGTCGGCGTTCGCCGCCAGTTGCGGGGCCGGCTTCTATGTGCCGACACTCACGTTGCTGGCGACGCCACCCAGCGCCGGCGACAGCCCAACGTTCGTCGGACCGGATCTTGGTTCGGACCCGGCATTCAAGAGCACCTACCATATGACCTTGACGCCCAGTGCTACGGCTGACGGCGCGCCTCCCTCGTGCAACGGCGCTCCCCAGGGCGCGGTGGTGGCGTCCTACTTCGCCAGCGCGGCGCAAGCCAACGACGGGTTCCGTTATTTCGGGACCGATCAGGGCG
>CAJWMX010000589.1 GCA_913043805.1 uncultured Acidobacteriota bacterium
AGTCCAGCTCCAGCCAGCCGCCCTCGCCGGTGGCGTGCCGAGTCCGGGCCCGCCCGCACCCGGTAACGAGCACCGAGTCGAGCTCGCTGCGATCGTCGGGGTGGATCCACTCCAGGAGCGGCCGCTCGACCAGTTCGATGCCCGACAAGCCGAGCCGGCTCTCGGCGCCAGGCGCGGTCCGCGCCGTCGGTTGGTCGCCGGTTGTGCGGAGGACAAGCAGCGTTCCCGGGTGGGCGGTCATGGCGCGGATTGTGCCAGAAGCGGGCGTGAGAGCGATGTATAGTCTTCGGCAGTGACCAGACAGATTCGGACGACTTTACGGGGCTTCCCAGCCTTCCCGCTCGTGGTGGGCCTCTGGGCGGCGGGGTGTGCCCCGCCCGACAGCGGCGAGTTCACCGTTGGCCGCACCCCGGACGGCAACCCCGACCTCAACGGCATCTGGCAGGCCATCGGCTCGGCGCATTGGGACGTCGAGGCCCATACGGCCCGGATGGGGCCGGTCGTGGAGTTGGGAGCGCTCGGAGCGATTCCCGCTGGGATGGGCGTCGTTGATGGGGATTCGATTCCGTATACGGCCGAGGCGCTCGCCATCCGGGACGCCAACCGGGAGAACTGGGTCGAACTCGACCCGGCGGCCAAGTGCTACATGCCCGGGATCCCGCGGGCGACCTACATGCCGTTCCCGTTCCAGATCGTCCAGGGACCAGACGCCATCATGTTCGCCTACGAGTTCACCTCGTCCACTCGGGTGGTGCGGATGGATCGCCCGGGAACGGTGGCCGACCTGCCGTCGTGGATGGGGCACTCGCTGGGGCGCTGGGAAGGCGACACCCTGGTGGTGGATGTGACCGCGCAGGTCGCCGATACCTGGCTCGACAGCTCGGGGAACCATCATAGTGAGGCGTTGGTGGTCGAAGAGCGCTATACGCGCACCGGGCCCGATGCGCTGTGGTACGAAGTGCGTCTCGAGGATCCAGAGGTCTATACCGAGCCGTGGACGATGTCGATGCCGCTGTATCGGCGGCTCGAGCCGGATGCGCGGTTGCTGGAGTTCAAGTGCATCCCGTTCGCCGAGGAGAAGCTGTTTGGCGAGTGGTATCGTCGAGACGGACCGGCGGAGGAGGAGCAGTAGCATGAGGGCACGAACGACCATGTTGGCCGGGGCCGTGGCCGCCGCCTGCGTTGCGACCTTGCTCGTGGCGGAGGCCCAGGAAGAGGCGGCGCAGGAGGCTCCGCGGACGAGCTGGGGCGCGCCCGACCTGCGCGGCACCTGGGACTTCCGCACGATCACGCCGTTCGAGCGGCCCGCCTCGTTTGCCGATCAGGAGTTCCTGACCGCCGACGAAGTGGAGGAGTTCGAAGCGGCCGTCCGCGAGCAGCGAGCCGCCCGTGAGGCGAACTCGGAGTACACCGAGAATCAGGGTGATGTCGACGTTGGTTACAACTCGTTCTTCATCGACTCCGGCACCCAGATGAGCCGGACCATGCGGACCTCGCTCGTGGTGGATCCGCCCAACGGGCGGGTGCCGGCCATGACCGAGGACGCCCGGGCCCGGGCTCGCGCACGTTTCGATACCTGGGGCAGTCCGCCCCGGACGCCCGCCGACCGGAACACCGCGGTGCGGTGCATCACGGGGTTCAACTCCGGTCCGCCGATGACACCGGGCGCTTACAACAACATCATGGAGGTCTTCCAGACCCCGGACTACGTGGCGATTCGCACCGAGATGGTCAACGACCATCGGATCATCCCGGTGGCCGAGCGGGCGCCGCTTCGCGAAGACTTGCGGCTCTGGAAGGGTGACTCCCGAGGGCATTGGGAGGGCGACACCTTCGTGGTGACGACGACCAACTTTAGCGAGGACACGGCGTTCCGCAACACCGGTCGCGATCTTGTGCTGACCGAGCGGTTCACGCGTACGTCGGAAGCGGGCCTGCTCTACGAGTACACCGTCGACGATCCGGCCAGTTACGAGGCGAACTGGTCGACGGCGCTCGAGATGCAGAAGACCGAAGACCTGATCTACGAGTACGCCTGCCATGAGGGGAACCTCGCCATGATGCTGATGCTGCGAGGGGCCCGGTTGCAGGAGGCCGAGGGGCGTGGCGACGATCAGTGTCTGGCCAGCTGGTATCGTGGCGCGGCCGCGGCCGTGCAGGATGAAGACCCGGATGAGGACGAGCGATAGGCGAGGTCGACAGATGCGCAGACTACTCTTTGGCGCCGTGGCTGCGGCGCTGCTGACCCCGGCCGTCGTGTCCGGCCACCACGCGTTTTCCGCCGAGTTCGACGCGAACCTGCCGATCGCGGTCCAGGGGAAGGTCACCCGCGTGGACTGGATCAACCCGCATTCCTGGGTGTATGTCATGCACGAGAACGACGACGGCACCACCCAGGAGTGGATGCTGGAGGCCGGCACGCCGAATACGCTCCTGCGGCGCGGTCTTACCCGCACCATCCTCGCGGTCGGCACCGAGGTTCAGGTGCGCGGCTATCAGAGCAAGGACCG
>CAJWMX010000590.1 GCA_913043805.1 uncultured Acidobacteriota bacterium
CGTCGAGCCGTGCCTTCCGCCGGCGCCAGTCGCCCTCCCGTTCCGCCAGCCTGCTCTCCGCCTCGACGCTGGTCAGCCGCTCGTCCTGGAGCGTGACCGGCAGCCGCAGTCGCCGTCCGACGAGACCGGCAATCGTACGCGTTCGCTCCGCCGCTTCGTGCGGACGCCCGTCAAGGTGGACCGGTAGGCCGACGACGAGCTCCGTGACCACACCATCCTCATCCCCAAGAGCTCGTACAGCGTCGGCGATACGAATCGCCACCTGCCCGGGCGCGCCTTTGCCTTCGATGGCCTGCCACGGTGTCGCGAGGGTCGCGCTGGCGTCACTCACCGCCAGCCCGATTCTCCGCCGACCGACATCCACGCCGACGATACGCACCTTCGTAGAGTAACCGGAGGCTCGAACCACGCGTGCTAGAATTGGACATCCCACTGGGGGCGAGTCGGCGATCGACTCCGATGCAACGCACACCACGCCCTCTCTCTCGCATCACATTCATCCTGCTGGCCGTCGTGGCGTTCGGGCCAGGCCCACCGTCGGTCGGCGCCCAACCCACCTCCGGCGATCGTTCACTTTTGGAACGCGTGTCGCGACGGGTCGAAGACCGGGCGCGCGAGCTCGAGGCCGAGGCCGATGCCCTAGCTGAGCGCGAGCAGGCGCTCCTGTCCGAGATGGAGGCACTCGAGACGGACAGGCAGATCAAGTCTGACGAACTGGCCGCCATCAACCTAGATCTCCAGGAGATGACCGAACAGCTCGAAACGACCGAGGCCCGGATCACGGAGCTGTCGGCGTCGGCCGCTCGACAGCGGCCGGCCGTCGAAGCACGACTGGTCGAACTCTACAAGCTGGGCTCGCCTGGCTATGCACGCCTCCTGCTCGAAGCCGACAGCATCCGCAGCCTCGGCCGCGCCTACCGCCTCCTGGGCATCCTGGCCCGCCGCGACCAGACGCAGTTCGAGGGTCACCGCGAGACCCTGACGCCTCTCGAAGCCTCGCGCGGCCCGCACGGCGCTTGAAGCCGATGAAGGATTCACCCTTGACGTGCCGCTGGCTCCGTTTCTGGGCCGGCTCCGGCCTCCCGTGACGGGAGATCTGCGAACCCCCTTCGGCGTGCGGGCGTCGGGCTGGGCGAGAGCGGCCAGGGCGTCGAGCTGGCCGCGGCCCCTGACGAGTCGGTCGCCGGCGCGCTCGGCAACGTCGTGGTGCTCGACCACGGCAACCAGAACTACTCGCTCTACGGCCATCTGTCCTCGCTGGCGGTCCACGAAGGGGTGCGGGTACAGGAGCGGACGCTCCTCGAGACGGCCGGGACACCCGCGGCTGGCGAAGACGCCACGCTCTACTTCGAGCTGCGCGTCGACGGTCAGTCTGCCAATCCGATAGAATGGTTGAGTGGGCTACGATAGCCGTGTGCCCTCTTCTCTTGTGAGACCTTGATGACCGATCGGACTCGCTATCTCATCCTCGTCGTCACAGCGCCCATCCTCGCCTACACCCTCGTGGGCGGCCTGCTCGGACGCGAAGTCGAGCTGGAGGGCACCTACCGGCACCTTCGGATCTTCGAGGATGTCGTGTCGCTGGTCTCGAACAACTACGTCGAGGAGGTCGAACCGGTCGACGTCATGAAGGGAGCCCTGTGGGGACTGGCCGAAGGCCTCGATCCCGAGAGCGCCTACTTGACCGCCGACGAGGTCGCGACCCACGAGGCGGGGGATGCCGACGGAGACGCCGGCGTGGGTCTGGTGCTCACCCGCCAGTACTACATCCAGGTCGTGGCCACGCGAGACGGCTCGCCGGCGGCGGAAGCCGGACTGCAACCGGGCGACTTCATCCGCTCGATTGACGGCCATCCCACGCGGATGATGTCGACGGTCCGAGGACATCAGCTGCTGCAGGGCGCACCCGGGTCGTCAGTCACCCTGACCGTCATCCGGGGCAACGCGGCCGAGCCGACCGACCTCGAGCTGACGCGTGGCAACGAGCGCACTGCCAATGTGACCAGCCGCCTGGTGTCCGATGGAGTCGGCTACGTGCGCATCGCCGAGTTCGACGCCACGACCGCGGACGCGGTCACCTCCGCGACGTCCGGCCTGACCGAGCAGGGCGCGGATCGGCTGGTGGTCGACCTGCGAGGCACGGCAACCGGCAGCTACGACGCTGGTCTCGACGCGGCGGCGGTGTTTACCGACGCCGAGACGCTGGCCATCCGGGAAACGACCGAAGAACAGACTCCCATCGAGCGGAGCGACATCGACGCCACCATCGAAGCGCCCGTCGTCCTGCTGACCGATTTCGGCACGGCGGGCGCGGCCGAGCTCTTCACGGCAGCGCTCACCAACGCCGAGCGCGCCGAGACCGTCGGCCTGCGCACCGCCGGACGCGCCGCCGAGCAGACGCTGGTGCCGCTCCCCGACGGCGGAGGCCTGCTCCTGTCGTCCGCCCGCTACCTCACGGCGTCGGGCGACCCGATTCATCGCGCCGGCGTCGAACCGGCCGTCATCGCCCA
>CAJWMX010000591.1 GCA_913043805.1 uncultured Acidobacteriota bacterium
CTCGGCTCCGGCCAGTCGACCGGAGGCAACATCGCCCTGCTGGTGGCTGAAGCGGGGGCCGTGCTGGTCGACACCAAGAACGAGGGCTACGGGCCGACCATCCTCGAGCTCGTGGCCGAGATCACCGACAAGCCGGTGGTCATGATCATCAACACCCACGTGCACTTCGACCACAGCGGGGCCAACACGGAATTCCCGGACACGGTCCACTACGTGGCCCACGAGAACATCCGCCGCCACTGGGCCCGCACCGACTGCGCGCCGATTCCGACCAACTGCGACGACTTCCAGGGCGAGAACCGGAAGTATCTGCCCCAGACCACCTTCAGCGACCGATTGAGCCTGTTCACCGGGACCCCGGACCAAATCGACCTCTACTACTTCGGCCGCGGCCACACCGATGGCGACACGTTCGTCGTCTTCAAGCACGCCCGTGCCATGCATGTGGGCGACATGTTCCTGAGCAAGACGCTGCCGTTCATCGACGGCCGGAACGGCAACGGGGGCAGCGCCATCGAGTTCGGTCGCACGCTAACCAAGGTGATCGACAACGTCCCCGATGTGGACATCATCATCAACGGCCACGCCGACACCCCGATGGAGTGGAGCGATCTGGTGAACTACCGCGGGTTCTACGCGGACCTCTACAACCAGACCCGCGCCAGCATCGACGCCGGTCTGACCGCCGAGGAGGCGATCGCCGCCTACGAGAAGCCGGCGCGCTATGCCGACTTCACCGCCAGAAAGGGTGGCGGCAATTTCACCGTCGACCCGATCGTCAACTACATCTACCAAGGCATCTAGTACTTCCATGGGGCTTCGCCCCACACCCCCCGCGTGGCTAGCGGGGCCCCATCGCCCCACGCCGCCCCGCGGGGCGCGCCGTGCACGCCCACGGACTCACCCCGATCACCCGGTTCGTCCGTCTTCCATGGGGCTTCGCCCCACACTCCACGCGGAGCTAGTGGGGCCCGGATCGCCGGGAGTTCCGGAACGGAACTGCTTAGCAGTCCCACAGTTTCTTTGCGGGACTGCCCCACGCCGCGTCCGTCTGGCGTCCAACAGAATTTTTGATACAAATTAATTGATGAACGTTATTCGTGCCATCGACATGGGTATGTGCTTCGGGGTGAAAGATGCCCTGACAGCCGCCGCGGCCGTTCCCGACCCAACCCAGGTGACCGTCCACGGCGAGTTCGTCCACAACCCGACCGTCACCGGCCGACTGGCGGACGCCGGCTTCCAGTAGTCGGCCGAGAACGACTGTGCGGCCACGGGCCAGCCCCCCGTGGTGCTGATCACGGCGCACGGCGTCAGCGACGTCGAGCGGGGTCGGCTCATCGCCGCCGGCCGATCGCTCATCGACACCACGTGCCCACTGGTCCGACGGGCCCACGACGCGGCGATGGCGCTCAAGGCCGACGGGCGGCACATCGTGCTCATCGGCCGAGCGGGTCACGTCGAGGTGCGGGGCATCGTCGACATCGTCTCCAGCCCCGAGGATGTGGTCCCCTATCCACACCAGCGGCTCGGCGTCGTCTGCCAGACGACAACCCCACCTGACGTCGTCGCCCGCGTTCTGGAACGCGCCAACCAGTTGAACCCCGACGCGGATATCCGCTTCATCGACACGGTGTGCCAGCCCACCAGGGCCCGTCAGGAGGCGGTTCACGATCTGCTCGACCAGGTAGACGCGGTCGTGGTGGTTGGCGGCTACAACTCCAACAACACCCAGCGCCTGGTCCAGCTGTGTGAAGAACGACAGGTGTCAGCCCTTCACGTCGAGGGCGCGGACGAGCTCGACCCGGGGTGGTTCGCGGGTGTCGGCACTGTGGGCCTCACAGCCGGCACCTCGACGCTCGACGACACCATCGACGAGGTGCAGCTGGCACTGGAGCAACTCCCGCCACGTGGCCGCACCCCGTCGTCGGACTGACAGCCCGCGCGCCGCTCCACAGCACACTTCGATCCCGGTTGCAACCACGACCGGGGACCACTACGATCTGACATCGCGAGGCACCAAGGGGAGCAGAGCATGGCGATGGATCGGCGAGGATTCCTACAGCGTTCCGGCATGGCGGTGGCAGGACTGGGCGCGGGTCTGGGCACGAGCCTGGGAGGCGCCCGACCCGCGGTCGCTGAAGAGCTCCAGGACTCGCCCGAACGAAACATCAGGATCACCGGCTACCGGACGCGTGTGCTCGACAACATCGACCCGCCGATCGGTCATCGAAAGTGGCTGTTTCTGGAGCTGGAAACCGACGCCGGCATCGTGGGCCTCGGCGAGCGCACCTCGGGTGGCGCGGTCGAGCTGGGCTCGCAGGTGGCGCTGCTCGGCGAGCTGATCGAGAGCGTGGTCATCGGCAAGAGCCCATTCGATGTCGAGCGCATCTGGCACGACCTCTACAGCCGGCCGCACGACTACCGCCATCCGGGCCTGTCGAAGACGCCGGCGATGTCTGCGATCGACATAGCTCTATGGGATGCCGTCGGTCGACACGAAGG
>CAJWMX010000592.1 GCA_913043805.1 uncultured Acidobacteriota bacterium
CTGCGAGCGTCGGAATCCGACGAGTATCGGTGGTCGTCGCTCGTGATGGGTATCGTCAAGAGCGCGCCGTTCCAGGAACGACGCGCCAGGGCCGCGGGCGAGACACGCGTCGCGTCGGCGGCGCCCGCGTCTCGCTAGGTAGAGACCCTGTAGCGAGAGAGCCAGGTCACATCATGATCATCACCAAGATGTCGCTGCCACGACGCACGGTCTTGCGCGGTCTGGGTACCGCGCTGGCGCTACCTATGCTGGACGCCATGGTGCCGGCCGCCTCGGCCTTGGCTCGCACGGCCGCCACGCCGCGACGCAGGTTCGGCGTGGTCTATGTGCCCAACGGCATCGCGATGGAGTACTGGACGCCCGGGGAAACGGGCCGCAGGTTCCCGCTGACGCCGATCCTGCAACCGTTGGCCGACTTCAAGGATCAGATGACGGTCGTGTCCGGTCTGCGTGGCTACTGGACGCCGGCGCATGCTGGCGCCTCGACGACGTTCCTGACGGGCGCCGCCGGGGTGGCGGGTGAGACGGCGCCGGTGGCTGACACGTCGATGGACCAGCTGCTGGCCCGCGAATACGGTCAGGAGACCGAGCTGGCGTCACTCCAGCTGGCCATCGACAGTAGGGCCAACGCCGGCCAGTGCAGCGGCGGGCACAGCTGCGTCTATACGAACACCATCTGCTGGCGGAGCCGCACGACGCCGCTGCCGATGGAGAACAACCCGCGCGTGGTGTTCGAGCAGATGTTCGGCGACAGCGGCAGCACCGACCCGGCCGTCCGCCAGGCCCGGATGGCGCGCGACCGCTCCATTCTCGATTCGGTCACCGACAAGGTCGCCACCCTGCAGCGGGAGCTCGGACAGGACGACAGCCTGAAGATCGACGAGTATCTCGAGGGTATCCGCGACATCGAGCGTCGTATTCACCGGGCAGAGCAACGGCAGAGTGTCGACCTGCCCGAGGTGGCCCAGCCCGAGGGGATTCCGTCTGACTTCGCCGACCACGTGCGCCTGATGTTCGACCTGCAACTGCTTGCGCACCAGGTCGATCTGACCCGGATCACCACCTTCATGCTCGGGCGCGAGGTCAGTTCGCGGACCTACACCGAGATCGGGGTGCCTGATGCGCACCACCCGCTCTCACATCACGAATACAAGCCTGAGAAGATCGCGTTGATGTCGAAGATCAACGCCTATCATGCGTCGCTGTTCGCCGAGTATCTGACCAAGCTCCGGAACACTCCGGACGGCGACGGGTCGCTGCTGGACAACATGCTGTTGATCTACGGGTGCGGCATGTCTGACAGCAACGCGCATAGCCCGCTTGACCTGCCGGTGCTGCTCATGGGCGGCTGCGGCGGGCAGATCGAAGGCGACCGCCACCTGCACTACCCCGACGATCCGTTGATGCCGAACCTGCTGGTGACGCTGATGGAGAAGCTCGACGTGCCGGTCGAGAAGGTGGGGAAGAGCGATGGCCGCCTGCGCCTCGACGGCCTGACCGGGGTCTAGCGGGTCGCGCCCAGCTCCTTCAATAGCCGCACCGACGCGTTGTCGTCGTCGGCGCCTCCGGCCAGCGCCAGTGGCGTTCGGCCTTGGGCGTCTTCCGCTTCGAGGTGCGCCCCGCGCTCGACGAGCAGGCGGATGACAGACCCATACCGTCGCCTGGCCGCGGAGTGCAGCCCCGTCGTGCCCGTCGCGTCCGCCTTGGCGACATCCACACCAGCGTCGAGCGCCGCCTCCGCTGCTTCGCGGACGACCCGCTGTTGCTCGACCGGGTCGGCTGCCAGGCCCGGCTCGACCCGCTGCCGGGTGGCAATGGCCGCCAGCAGCGCCGTCGTGCCAGAGTCGGTCGTCATCGACGCGTCGGCGCCGTGCTCGGTGAGCATGCGCATGATTCCGGGGCGACCGAAGTGGGCGGCGAGCCAGAAGGGGGTCGCGCCCACCACGTCGTGCTCGAGGACGAAGTCCGGGCTGTTGCGTCGACCCGGGCTGCCTTGCTCGATCGCTTGGTCGGGGTTCGCGCCGGCGTCCAGCAGGGCACGAGCAAGATCGGTGTCACCCCGAAGGATCGCGCCGTGGAGTGCCGTGTAGCCGGCGTCGGACGCGTTCGGGTCGGCGCCTTCGGCCAGTAGATAGGTCGCCATGGCTTCGTGTCCACTCATGGCGGCGACCACCAAGGCCGTGTTGCCCATCGGCGACGCGTTGTGCACGTCGGCCCCGGCGGCGACCAGGTGGCGAGCGCTCTCGACGTCGCCGTGGCGCGCGGCGAACAGGATCGCGCTGTTGCCCCCCTGGCTGGTGTCGAACACTCCGGTCGGCTCGAAACCGGCCGTTCGGGTGTGGATGCGGCGGGGACGCTCGGACGAACGGAGGTGCACGTCGGCGCCTCGGTCGGCCAGCAACTCCACGATCGCGGCATGGCGTTCGGCGATGGCCCACATCAGGGCCGTTTGTCCCCGCGTATGCTCCCGCGCATCGAGGGTGGCGCCTGCCTCGACCAGGTGC
>CAJWMX010000593.1 GCA_913043805.1 uncultured Acidobacteriota bacterium
GAGCGGATGCGCGTGGAACTGGTGAACGCCAGTGAACGAGGCGTGTTCGTTAGGAGCGATGGCGACATCAGGGTGCGGGAGCTCGTCTCGGTCATGGATCTGTTGAAGGCGGCCGGGGTCGATGACGTCGGTCTCGTGACGGAGTTTCCGAGCGACAGGTAGACCCTCGACAGACGATGGAGTCCACGACCGACATCCTGCGGGAACGGGCCCAGGGTGAAGACGATCTCGTCCGCACCCTGGGCATCTCGCTGGGCGGGCATGCGGTGGTGATCGCGCTGATCATCTTCTTCCCCACCGGCTTCCTCGATGCCAGCGGCGCCGACGAGTCCGAAGACGTGATGACGATCAGCCTGGGAGGCCAGGCGGGGCCGAGTCAGGGGGGACAGACCGCGCTGGCGGCGCGCCCGGTCCAGGAGGTGATTCCGCTCGAAGAAGCGGATCAGGATCAGTGGATTCAGCCGCCCACCCCCGAGCCGCCCGAGATGACTATCCCGGAGCCGGAGGCACCGAGGCGACCAGAGCGGGACGTGCCGCCAGAGACGGCGCCCGAGGAAAGTCGAGGACGGACGCCGACCCGAGGGCCGGAGTTGCGCGAAGGCAACGCGCTGGCCGAGACCGGGGCGACCGGGGGCGGGCTCGGACTGTCGGCAGGCGGGCTCGGCGGCGCGGGATACCTGGAGGTCGGCGACTTCTGCTGCCCCGAGTATCTGAGCACCATGATGGAGCTCATCCGTCGCAGCTGGAACCACCGACAGGGATACACCGGTGAGCTGATGATGAAGTTTACCATCCAACGGGATGGGAGCCTCACTGGTATCGAACGGGAGACCACGAGCGGCTATTTCGCCCTCGACCAGAGCGCCGAGCGCGCCCTGCGTCTCATCGATCGGTTGCCGCCGTTGCCGGGACGGTTTCCCGAGAACGACCTCACCGTTCATCTCAGTTTCCATTACCAACGTTGAGTTCTACGATGACGACCACGACCACACGTTTCGTGCTCGGCGCCGGCCTGGTGGCCGGTCTGGCGCTGTTGATAGGCGCGGTTCCGACCGCCCAGAACCGGCAACGGGACGAGGTCAGTCTCATCATCGGCGACCGAATCGGCACCCCGCCCAGCTTCGCCGTGCCGGACTGTCTGGCCCTGTCGCCGGACGAGTCGACAGCGGAGGCGGCCCGCGTGATCGCGCAGGTGCTGTGGGACGACCTGGATTTCGAGCGCGAGTTCCGCATGATCGCGCGGGACGTGTATCGCACCATTCCGCCGGCCCGCTCGCTGATCGACTTGCCCTTCGACCAGTGGCGGGAGCTCGGGGCGGACGGCGTCGTCAGCTGCACGGTCGAGTCGGTCGGGTCCAACCAGATCGAGATCGCGGCCAGGCTGTTCTCGGTGCGGTCGCTCGACTCCGCCTGGGGGGTCGTGTACAGCGGGACCACGAACAATCTGCGGCGCTACGCCCATCAGCTGTCTGACGAGCTGCATCGTCATCAGCGGGGGCTCGAAGGCGTCGCGCGGAGCCGGATCGCCTTCGTTAGCGATCGCGACAGCGAGACCGTGTTGGGGTTGGTCGAGAACCGCCCCGTGAAGGAGATCTACCTCGCCGACTACGACGGCGAGAACCAGCGCCGGGTGACGGTATCGCGCGTGCTCAATCTTTTCCCGTCGTGGTCGCCCGATGGACGGTCCATCGCCTATACCTCATATCTGACGGGCTTTCCGGACGTCATCGTCTCGCACATGTTCGAGGGACGGATGACCAAGCCGGCCGGTGGCACGAACGCGGTCCATAACTCGCTCCCGGCGTTCTCGCCAGACGGCTCCCAGATCGCGTTCAATACTAACCGCGACGACAACAACGATATCTGGGTGGCCAACGTCGACGGGACGGATGTTAGACGGCTGACCAACAATCCAGCCATTGACACGAGCCCGACCTGGTCGCCCAATGGCCAGCAGATCGCGTTCGTCTCGGATCGCAGCGGCGCGCCGCAGGTGTATGTGATCGGCGCCGACGGGACCGGGCTGCGTCGGCTCACGTATGAGACCTACTGCGACCGGCCCACCTGGTCGCCGGCGCCCTACAACGAGATTGCCTACTCGTCTCGAACCGGGCCCGGACATGACATCAAGGTGCTGGAACTGGCGACCAACGAGGTGCGTCAGCTGACGTTCGGGCTGGGGTCGAACGAAAGTCCGAGCTATTCGCCCAACGGTCGGCATATCGCATTCACGTCGACGCGTGGGAGCGGACTGAAGCAGATTTACACCATCGGTCGGGATGGCAACGGACTTCGCCGGATCACGTCGGCCGGCAACAACGAGATGGCGGCCTGGTCGAAGTAACCTAGGGCGTGCGCCATCCGGGCAGAGTCAGGGGAAAAGGAGCGGGAATGCAAGGTCGAGCAAGCCGGTCGTTGATGCGGACCGTGATCGCGGTCACCGGAATCGCGTGTCTCCAGGTTGCCTGTGTGCGCGAGCCTCCCCCGGTGTCTCCCGAGACCA
>CAJWMX010000594.1 GCA_913043805.1 uncultured Acidobacteriota bacterium
CGTCGCCCTCGTTGTACAGGCCGACGAACTCCGCCATCAGAGCCCGAACCGCAGTATCCAGCGTGAGATCGGTCATGCGCGGTGGATTGTAGCCGACCGGATCGGCGGGTCTGAAGACCCGCCCTACAGCATCATCCTGACAAGCGTGACCGCGAGGGTGACACACACGGCGGCCGCAAGGGTCATCCACACCCCGGCCCGAGCCATGTCGCGGATCGAGAAATACCCGCCGCTGTAGAGGATGACGTTCGCCGGGCTCTCAGTCACCAGGATGAACGCCAGCGACGACGCAAAGCCCGCCGGCACGGCAATGGCGAGCGGCGACAGCCCAAGGTCGACGGCCAGCGCAATCAGGATTGGCAGGATCACGGTGGCGGTCACGGTGTTACTGGCAAACAGCAGGTGCATCGCGGACACGACCACCACGACGACGAAGGGTTGGGCGACGGTCGGAACCTGGGAGAGCGGCGTCAACAGCCCCAGGCCGATCCACCGAGCCGCGCCGGTCTCGAACACCGACACGCCAAGCGCCAGCCCCGCCGCCACAAGCAGGATGCCGCCCCACTGGATCTCCTGCTGCGCGGTCTTCCAGCTCAACACCCTGACGCCGGGGAGAAACATTGCCAGACCGCCGGCCAGGGCCACCGCATGCATTGACGGCTCGACCCGCCCGTCGGTGAGCGCCGCCAGTAGCGGCGTGCTCAGCCAGGTCAGGATGGTCGCGCCAAAGATGGTCAGCGTCCTCCGTTCGATGGCCGACAGCGCTCCCATCGTCTCCTGTCGACGTCGCAGCTCGCTAACCTCGATCGGTAGCCGCTCGATTTCCGGCGGGAACACCCAGAGCAGCAGCCTCCAGGCGCACGGGATCATCAGGACAGTCGCCGGCAACCCGAACGCCATCCAGTCCAGAAACGAGAGCTCGACGCCGGCCATGTCGTGCAGGTAGCCCATCGTGACCTGGTTGGCACCGGTTCCGGCCGGCGTCGCCACGCCGCCGATAAGCGGGCCGAACGCGCATCCGATCATGAGCGCCCGCCCGAAATTACTCTCCAGACGACGGAGCCCGGCATCCTCGAGCACGCCGACGCCCAGGGGCAGGAGGAGCGCCGCCGCGGCCAGGTCGTTCAACCACATCGACAGCAACGCGCCGACAAACAGAAAGCCCAGAAGCACGCGGTCGGTTCGAGTCCCCACGAGCCGCAAGACTGCCAGGACCAGCCTGACGCCCAGGCCCGAATGGCTAAACCCGGCCGCCAGGATCAGGATGCCGATGAGGAACGCGATGATCGGATGGCCGAACCCCTCTCCCACCACGGTGGAGAAGCTCGAGACGCCCAGGGCCGGAAGCAGGACCATGACCGAGAGCGCCGTGACAGGGAACGGCAGCGCCTCGGTTACCCAGAGCACCACCGCGAAGGCGAGCACGGCCAGGGTAGCCTTGGCGTCCGTGGTCAGGGGCACCAGCTCGGCCTCGTGCACGAAGGCCGGCGGCGACGGCAGGGCGGTGACGACACCCAGCAGGACGGTCGCACCGAGCAACCACTGTCCACCTTGCTTGAGCAATGACTACTTCCTTGCTAGCGTAAGGACATGGCGAAGGTCACAAGCAAACTGCAGGTCACCATTCCCAAGGCCATCGCTCATCAGTACGGCATTGCGCCGGGTGATGAGATCGAATTCAAGGCGGCTGGCGACATGATCGCATCGTCCCCCCGCATAAACGAGCGGGTACCCGCCTTAGCCTGAACGAGCGTCTGAGGCTCTTCGACCAGATGATGGCCGACCATGAAGCCTGGCTCAAGGAGCGGCCGTGGCAAAGTCGGCCGTCTGGGTGTTGAAGTGGATGCGGGCGGTGCCGCCGACGCCCGAAGGCGCCGGCTCACGTGCGGTGGTCTCGGGAGACGGACCGGTCGGCGGCGCGGGCGCGTCGCACGAGACAACGGCAGCCAGCGACAGACCGAGGAACCGCCGGCTCGCTCCCGGCGTCGAGCGAAGTCTCCTTCGCCGACTACTTGAGGTTCGAGTAATCGGAGGCGCTCAGCATGAACGCTTCGATACTCAGCGGCACCGCATACTTGGCGCGCAGCGGCGGCCAGTCGGGATCGTTCCGGAACGCCTCGAACACCTCGTCGCGGTGCGCACGATCGCGATAGGCCAGCATCCAGACCATCGTGTTCGGATTGTCGAGCCGCTGCCACACGGCAACCACCTCGGCCCCGTGCTTCTCGAAGAGCGCCACTTCGCCCTCACGGAACCGCTGATGCAGCGTGTCGATGTCGCCGCCCTCGGCCTCGTTCGCCGTGTACATCCGGATCTCGAAGCAACGGGAATCGGCCGCGACATTGTTCGAGAAGTCGGCGGGGAGCTGGCCCTTCGGGCCGCAGAACCCGGGCATGTCCTGGGCCTGGGCTGAGCCGGCGAATCCGAACGCGACAACGGCGGCGGCGAGCATGGTGCGCTTGATGAGCATCTGTCTTCTCCTGTACTGAAACGGTC
>CAJWMX010000595.1 GCA_913043805.1 uncultured Acidobacteriota bacterium
AGTCCTGCCAGCATCAAGAGTCCCTGGCACAGGTCCGACCAGGCGACCGCGAGGAAGCCACCGGTCAGGGTGTAGGCCACCACGATGCCAAAGCCGACCAACGCGCCGGTGTAGTAGTCCCAGTCCAGGAAGCTGGCGAACGCCTTACCCGTGGCATCGATCTGGGCGCTGACGTAGATCGTGACGAACAGTGTCAGCGCGCCGGCGGCCACCAGCCGGAGCCGACGGGTGGCTCCGGGATCGTCGCTGGCGAACCGGCAGGCCAGATAGTCGGGGACGGTCACCGCCTGGCAGCGGTCGCTGGCCCGCTTGAACGGGCGGGCCATGAAGAACCAGGCGAGCCCCACGCCCAGGAGCTCGCCCACCACGACCCACAGCGCACTGAGGCCGGCGACCGCCCCAAGACCGGTCAGACCAAGGTAGAGCCAGGCAGATTCGCCGGTGGCGCGAGCCGAGAACGCCGCTACCCAGTAGCCCAGCCGTCGTCCGCCCAGGTAGTAGTCGGCGATCGAGTTGACCCGGCGCGAGGCGGCGATGCCGAGCCACAGGAGCAGCCCGAAATAGGCGACGATGATCAGATACAACACCGCGCCGGCATCATACGCTACGCGCTACTTTCCGGGCGGTCCATCCGGGTCATGACGTCCCGTCTTCCGACGGGCCGAGTCGGACGAGGCTTCCGGAGTGGGCAGTCGACCGGCGTCGCGGACGGCGTTATCCGACCGTCGCGTGAATGGCGTCGGTGAGAATCTCGACCGTGCGGTCGAGCTGGTCGTCGGTGATGACGGCGGCCGGGGCGAGGACGAACGTGTCGGCCTTGACGCGGCTGAAGAGGCCGCGGCGGGAGGCTTCCTCCAGCAGGCGCGGACCGACCTTGTCGGCTGCGGGGAAGGGGTGTTTGGTGTTCCGGTCGGCCACGAGCTCGACGGCGCACATCAGGCCCTTGCCACGGATGTCACCCACATGGGGGTGGTCGGCGAGCGCGTCTTTCAGGCTGGCCAGCAGCCGGTCCCCCTTGCTCGCGCACTGGCCCGGTAGGTCTTCCTCTTCGATGATCTGGAGGTTCCGCAGCGCCACCGCGCACCCGACCGGATGCGCCGAGTAGGTGTAGGCGTGCATCCAGATGCTGTCGCTCTCGTCGAGCGCGGCGGCGATCGTGTCGCTGATGCCGATGCCACCGAATGGGAAGTAGCCGGACGTAATCGCCTTGGCGAACTGCACGATGTCCGGCTCGATGCTCCAGTGGTCGAGCGCGAAGAGCGTCCCGGTCCGTCCAAAGCCGGTGATGACCTCGTCGGCCACCAGCAGAACGTCGTGGCGGTCGCAGATCTCGCGAATCCGTGGAAAGTAGTCGTCCTGTGGCACGATCACGCCGCCGGCCCCCTGGACCGGTTCGGCTATGAACATCGCGACCGTGTCGGCTCCCTCCCGGAGAATGGCCTGTTCGAGCTCGTTCGCTGCGGCGATGCCCTGCGACTGACCGGCCGGCGCTTCGTAGCGATACGGGTAGGGCGAGGGAATGTGCACGAAGCCGGGCACTCGTGGCTCGAACTGCGGCCAGTAGGCGCTCAGGCCCGTGGCGCTCATCGCCGCCAGCGTCACACCGTGATAGCCCTCGAACCTCGAGATGATCTTCGTCTTCTCGGGACGGCCGCGCATTTTCCAGTATGCGCGGGCCATCTTGACGCTGCTGTCGGTCGCTTCGCCTCCGCCGCTCGTAAGGAAGAAGCGATTGATGGACGGGTAGGTCAGCTCCGACAGACGCTCAGCCAGCTCGATGGCCCGCGCGTTCGAGCTGCCGGTGTAGCCGGACACGTAGGCCAGCGTGCCGGACTGGTCTCGCGCGGCCTCGGCCAGCTCCTGGCGCCCGTGGCCGGCCAGGACGTTCCAGAGTCCAGCCAGTCCATCGATGCACTCGGTTCCATCGGCATCGGTGAGCAACGCGCCGTCACCCCGGATCCAGACTCGGGCCCCCTCGTGGGTCGGGCCGTGGTGGAGTGGGTGAATCAGATGGGCGCGGTCTCGCGCCACCAGGTTGGCGTTCCCCATCGGTATCGCTCAGTTCGCCCGGAGAAACGCGCCGTTTCCGAGACGGCGGAAGGGACCACCATCGACCGAGAACTCGTCGGTGATCGAAAACGACGTCTCCGAGGTGACCTGCATCAGCCGCCGAAGCACGTAGACACTGCCATCGGCCTCGAGAGGCTGGGTCAGGAACGTGATACCGATCGGGCTGGACCAGTCGCCGAGCGCGAGTCGCGCCGGGCCGTCCGACGGTTGTTCCCGCCACACCACGCTCCGTCGGTCATCGTCGAAGCCAACCGTCCAGGTCTCGGTATAGGCGTCGCCATAGATCTCGGCCTCGACCACGCCTTCGACGAACGGACCGCCCTCGATCTCGGTGAAGGTCACCGTGCCGCTCCGGGTCCCGACGCTCAGTGGCGGGAACTCCCCGCCCGTGTAGTCGAAGGTCCAGCGACCGGAGAAGTAGCCG
>CAJWMX010000596.1 GCA_913043805.1 uncultured Acidobacteriota bacterium
CAAGGAGGACATCACGGCGCTGGCCCAGAACTTCATCCGCAAGTTCTCGGGCGAGCTGCGCAAGAAGGTCGACGGCCTCGACCCCGGCGCCGAGAAGCTGCTGCAACGCTACAACTGGCCCGGCAACATCCGCGAGCTGGAGAACTCGATCGAAGGGGCGGTGCTGCTGGCCGAGGGCGACGTCATCACCCGCGACGACCTCCGCCTGGGCGAGCTCTCCCCCACCGCCAGCGGTGGCGACCCCGGCACCGTGGTGAAGATTCCGCCCACCGGCATCGCGCTGGAAGAGATCGAACGCCAGGCCGTGGTCGAAGCGCTGACCATGTCCAACTGGGTACAGAAGGACGCCGCCGAGCTGTTGTCGATCACGCCGCGGGTGATGAACTACAAGATCAAGACGCTGGGAATCGAATTGCCCAGACAGCGGCGCGCGATGGCTGTGGCGGGCTAAGGAACGTCCGCCCGCCGGCTTTGGGCTTTGGTAAGAGCCCGGAAAACGCACCCGCTACGCCCGTGGGTGCGTTTTCCTGTACGACTCCATCAACTGCGCGTCGCTGACGTGGGTGTAGCGCTGGGTGGTGCTGACGCGGGCGTGGCCGAGCAACTCCTGGATGGAGCGCAGGTCGGCGCCGCGTTCCAGCAGGTGCGTGGCGAATGAATGCCGGAGCGCGTGCGGGCTGACGCCGAGACGCGCGCTGGTGGCGGCCACATACTTCCGCACTAGCCGGTCGACGCTCCGCGACGACAACCGGCCGCCCTTGTAGTTCACGAACAGCGGTTCGACCGGCCGGCGTCGGCGGGTCTCGATCTGGGCCCGGTTGCGCACGAGCGACTCGCGGTCGCCAAGATAGGTGCGCAAGGCGGCGACCGTGTTCTTGTTGAACGGCACGATCCGCTCCTTGCCGCCCTTGCCCAGCACGCGCACCAGCCGGCTGCTCAGGTTCACGTCTTCCAGGTCGAGCCCGACCAGCTCGCTCAGCCGCAGGCCCGAGGCGTAGAACAACTCCAGGATCGCGCGGTCGCGTCGGCCCAGCGGTGTCGCGGCGTCCGGCGCAGCGAGCAACCGCTCGACTTCGTTCACTTCCAGGCGCGCCGGCATCTTGCGATCGAGCTTCGGCGTGGCCACCATGGCGCCAGGCTCCTGCTCGATTTCCTCCTCCCGACGCAGATAGCGTCCGAACGCCCGGATCGCGGCAAGCCGGCGCGCCGACGAGGCGCGCGCGTGACCACGGTCATACAGCTCGGCCATGAACCCGCGTACGGCGTAGTGGTCCATCTCGGTCGGCTCGATCTGGTCGGCGGGACGTCCGAGGCGGCGTTCGAGGAAGGCGAGAAACTGCGAGAGGTCGCTCTCGTAGGCTTTCACCGTACGCGGCGAAAGGTTCCGGTTCAGCCGGAGATACTCAAGGAAGTGCCGCAGATGCGTCTGCATGGGTTGCTGCCACCCCCAGTCCGCAATCGGCGGCCCAGGCGTCGAGGTCGGCCAGCGCCCGCTCGGCGGTGGCACGGCGCCGCTCGGCCCGGCGACGGGGCGCCCCCTCCATCGAGGGTATCAGCCCGAAGGCGATGTTCGAGGGCTGATAGTTGGCCGGGTCGGCATGCGAGACGTAGTGGCCCAGCGCGCCGATGGCGGTGGTGCGTGGCGGCGCCTGCGGCGCCTCGCCCTTCGCCAGCGCCGCCGCATTCAACCCGGCGATCAGGCCGCTGGCGGCCGACTCGACGTAGCCCTCGACGCCGGAGATCTGCCCGGCGAAGATGAGCGACGGCTCGGACCGCGATTGCCACGTCGGCCGGAGCACGGTCGGACCATTGATGTAGGTATTCCGGTGAATCATCCCGAACCGGACGAACTCGGCCGAGTCGAGACCCGGAATCAGCCGGAACACGCGCGACTGCTCGCCCCACTTGAGCTGGGTCTGGAAGCCCACCAGGCTGTAATGGTCGGCGGCCAGGGTGTCTTGCCGCAGCTGCACCACCGCATACGGCCGGCGTCCCGTGCGAGGGTCGTCCAGCCCGACCGGCTTCATCGGTCCGAAGCGAAGCGTGTCTTCGCCCCGGCGCGCCGTCACCTCGACCGGCAGACACCCTTCGAAGAACTGCGCCTTGTCGATGTCGTGCAGGGTGGCCAGCTCGGCGCTCACCAGCGCCTCGTGGAAACGCTGATACTCCTCGCGGTTGAGCGGGCAGTTCAGATAGTCGCCCTCGCCGCTCGCGTCCGACGCCGCCGCGTCTGACGTGTGCCGCCCCCATCGGGACGCCCGGTAGACCTGATCGGTATCGATGGTCTCGGCCAGGACGATCGGGCTGATGGCGTCGTAAAAGAAGAGGTGCTCGCCGCCGACGTGCTCGGCCACCGCCGCCGACAGGCTCGGAGCAGTGAGCGGCCCGGTGGCCACCACCAGCGGCTCGCGGACGTTGCCGGCCAGCGACAGGTCGGCGATCTCGGTGCGCGTGATGGTGACGTTGGGCTCTTGCTCGAGCGCGTTGGTGA
>CAJWMX010000597.1 GCA_913043805.1 uncultured Acidobacteriota bacterium
GGTGCCCTCCTGCTCGATCGGGTTCTGGGTGGCCAGCACGAAGAAGGGGCGCTCGAGCGGGTAGGTCCGGCCACCAGCCGTGACGTGATACTCCTGCATCGCCTCGAGCAACGCCGCCTGGGTCTTGGGCGGCGTGCGGTTGATCTCATCCGCCAGGACGATCTGGGCGAAGATCGGCCCCTCGACGAAGTTCAGGGCGCGGTGACCCTCGCGCTCGTCGAGGACCTCGGTGCCGGTGATGTCGGCCGGCATCAGGTCGGGAGTGAACTGAATCCGCTTGAATCGCAGATCGAGAATCGCCGCCAGCGACTTGATCAGCCGCGTCTTGGCCAGCCCGGGCCCCCCGGTAATCAGACAGTGCCCGCCCGTGAACAACGCCATCAGGACCAGGTCGACGACCGCCTCCTGGCCGACGATCACCTTCCGGAGCTCGTCCAGGATGCGGGTCCGGCGTTCGGCGAGCCGCTCCACTTCGGCCGCGGCGTCTGTCACCGTGCTCTCCATCGCGTCTAGTGGGTCAGGGCATAGACGACCTCGTTGATCATCATGCGGTACGCCTGCCCGGTGTAGGTGATGTAGCCGGGGTAATCCTCCGCGTTTGACCACTCCCAGCCATCACCCATGTCGGTGTTGAAGTTGAAGAGCGCCATCGCCCGTTCGTCGTCGTCGAAAATGGCATAGAGTCCGGCCTCGAAGCCGCCCTTCTCCCAGGTCACGCCGGTAAAGAACGATCCCAGTCCAGGGATCTGCGGGTACGAGGACAGGTCGTAGAAGCAGCTGAAGATCGGGTGGTCCGGGCCCAGCTTGACGATCTCGCGGTCGGGAAACACCCGTTTCATCTCCGCGCTGACGGTGTCCCACTCCACCGGGCCATGGAAGTCGTCGAACGTCGCGGTGCCGCCGCGCAGCAGGAACTCGCGCAGGATCTCGACCTCCCTCGGCGTGAGCCGAAGATTGCCCGGTTCGACGAAGTAGATCCAGGGGTACTCCCAGAGCCGCTCGTCGTCGAGCGTGATCACGACCGGGTCGTTGACCTCGATGGCGGTGACACGACCGAGCCGGCGCGACAGGTTCTGCTCGGCGGCCGGGCCGTCGATGGCCCAGGGGTCGCTCCAGTACAGGGCGCGAAACGCCCGGAGCTGCTCTTCCCAGGAGGTGTACTTGATCCGCACGAACGTCCACTCGAGACCGTCGAGCTGGACCGTCGGGGTGCCGGAATCGATGTCGGTGATCAGGGCGCCGGGAGGTTGGGCTCGGGTCAGGCCAGGCAGCGCCAGAAGGCACGCCACCGCGAGAGCCAGCCCCAGGCCGGCTCTCGTCGACCGGCCGCCACCCGTCACAGACCGGCCCCGACGATGTCGAGGAGCAGGTCCTGCGCCCGCTCGTAGGTAGGCGCGATCTCGAGAGCGGCCATCACCTCACGCTTCGCATCGTCGCCCCGTCCGGCGGCGAGGTAGACCTCGGCGAGCTGGACGTGTGCCGAGACCCGGTCGATCGGCCCCAGGGCGAGCGCCACCTCGAATTCCCGCGCCGCGACCACGTGATCCTCGCGCTCCACCGCCAGTCGCCCGAGCGCCTCGTGCGGCGTGGAATCGAACGGGTCAATCTCGATCGCCAGCTCGTACGCCCGCCGCATCCGCGCCTCGTCCCCCGCCTCCTCGGCGAGTGCCGCCAACCGCCGCGCCGCCTCGATGTCACGGTGGTCGTGGTCGAGGTGTCGCTCGAGATGCTCCATCGCCCGCGCCGGATTCTCCTGCTCGAGCGCGATGTTGGCGAGCGGCACATGGGCGCTGCTAGCCCCGGTGGCCATCGGGGCCAGCTCGGCCGCCCGTTCGTAGGCCGCCTGCGCCTCCGCAGTATTGCCAGCCTGACGCTCGGCGCGCCCGAGCGCCATCTGCACCGGGAAGCTGTCGGGATACTCGACCACCAGTTCCTGGAGGCGTTCGAGCGCGTCCCCCTCCTGCGGCATCGACTCGTCCGGCCCCTCGAGCGCGCGCCGCAGGTCGCCGAACCGCGCCTCGACGGCAATGTCGAACGACGCTTGCAGCGTGTCGAAGTCGAGACCGACACGCTCGAGCGCCTCCTCCGTGTTCAGCCCATCGCCATAGGCGCGGAGCAGCTGGTGGATCGTCGACTCGCCGTACTCGTCGACGATGTGCTCGACCAGCACCGAGGCCTGGAAGTAGGCCATCGAGATCGTGTCCGGGCGGGAGAATCCCCCGTTCAGATCGCGCAGCGAGAGCACCTCACCGGCGTTGAGCTGGGTAGCGAAGCCGAGGTCCTGGTCACGCGCCCAATCGGGTCGGTGACGCTTCTCCTCGAAGGTGGACAGCCCTTCGGTCAGCCAACGCGGCACGCGCTGGTTCGACATCTGCAACGTGATGACATGCGCTATCTCGTGCCAGAGTGTCGCCTGCCAGTTGAACTCACCGGGGGTGCGCGCCCGGGGTGAGTCCATGGTCACGACCTTGCCGAAGCAGGCGCCCAAGG
>CAJWMX010000598.1 GCA_913043805.1 uncultured Acidobacteriota bacterium
TCTCGGTCGGATCACCCGCGTTAACCGCGGTCGAAGCACGATCCGGGTCGATCAGCGCCCGGCGTCGTTCGGCATACGGCTTTGAAATGAGCTCGGCCACCGGGAGCGCGTTGGCGTTCGGATCCGCGACATAACGATCACGATCGGCGAAGGCGAGCTTCTTGGCCTCGATGATGCGGTGGATAGCGGCGGCCGAGTTGTGACCGAGCGAGGCCATGTCGTAGCCTTCGAGAAGGTTCAGCATCATCAGGGCCACGATGCCGGAACTGTTGGGCGGAATCTCCCACACGTCGTAGCCGCGATAGCTGCTCGTGACCGGCTCCACCCAAATGGAGTCGTGCTCCTCGAAGTCCCGCATGGTGAAGTACCCGCCATTGGACTCGCTGAAGGCCACGATCTTCCGGGCAATCTCACCCCGGTAGAACGCATCTCGACCTCCCTGGGCAATCGCCTCGTAGGTGCGAACGAGCCCCGGGTTCGTGAAGACCTCGCCCACCTCTGGCGGGCGCCCGTTGGGGAGGTAGGTGGCGGCCGAGGTCGGCCATTCGGCCAAGGTCGCTTCAGATGCCGCCCACTGCCCCTGAATGATCTCGCTCACCGGGAAGCCGTCCCGGCCATAGGCGATGGCCGGCGCCAACACCTCGGAGAAGCTCATGGTGCCGAACCGCGTCAGCAGCTGGTCCCACCCGTCGACGGCTCCGGGGACGGTCCAGGTCAGCGGGCCGGTGCCAGGCACCCGCTCGAGGTTCTGACGCTCGAAGACCTGCCTGCTGATCTCATAGGGGGCGCGGCCGGTGGCGTTCAACCCATGCAGCTGTTCGGTCTCGGCGTCCCACAGGATGGCGAACAGGTCGCCGCCCACCCCGTTCATCTGTGGTTCGACCAGGCCGAGCACCGCGTTGACGGCCACCGCCGCATCCACGGCGTTGCCACCCGCCTTGAGTATGTCGATACCCACCTGCGCCGCAAGCGGGTGACTGGCCGCGACCATGCCGTACGGGGCGATGACCTCGGAACGACTTCCGTGCGGACTCCGAGCCGGTCGCGAGTAGCCATGCCCCTGGATCGGCTCCGGCTCCTGTCCAGAGAGAAGCACGCCGCTGCCGAGCAGCGAGGCGGCGGCAACCAGCGTTGTGAGCACACCGCGAGCGGACCACGGGTACGGCATGAGAGAGCTCCCAGGAAACGGCTGTTGACGACCGGGACATTCTATCCGAGCCGCCACGGAACATTGCCGACCGGCGAAAACGCGACGTGGTAGGCTCGACCGATCCGAACGACTCCGATGCCCACCCCTCACGTCCAGGCCACGGCGGCAGCCACGCCTTCAGTGCACGATCCGATGAGCCTGCGGCCACCAGCCCGACGGCCCGGTCGCATCGGTCAGGTCACGATTCTCCTGTCGGTTTCCGCGTACGTCCTGGCGTACCCGTGGCTATTTTCGAAACTCGGGAACTCGGCGGGAACCTTGGTGATCCTGCCGGTGTTCTTCATTGCGTGGTCGTGCGGGTGGTTGCCTGGCGTGCTCGATGGGCTGGCCACGTTCCCCGTCAACCTCTCTCTCACCTTGGCGGTGTCGGACCAGTCCGCCAGCGAGTGGCTCGCCAGAGGCGCGCTCCTGGGCACTTTCGCGGTGATGAGCCTCTGCTTCCTCGTCGGCTAGCTCAACCAGCTGAACCGGCGGGCTCGGTCCGAGCTGGAGGCCCGCGAGCGAATCGAACGCGGTCTACAAGAAAGCGAGCTCCGCTTTCGAAGCCTGGCCGAAACCTCTCCGGCGATGATCACCCTGTTCGAGGGGTCGAAACGCACGTTCGTCAACGCCACGGCGGAGCAGATGACCGGCTACAGCCGGGAGGCGTTGCTGACGGGCGGCGTGGAGGTGGCTGTACATCCGGACGACCGGTCCGTCGTGCGCGAGCGGTGGACGTCGCGGTCGCGGGGCGAGACCCGGTGGCTCGAAGCACACTCCAGCCCGATCGACGACACCAAGATGGTCTCGATCGCGGTTGACGTCACCGACCGCAAGCAGGCCAAAGCGACCGTCCGGGCCAGCGACCGACGCTTTCGGACCATCTTCGAGGAGAGTCCGACCGGTATGGCCCTCGTCGCTCTCGACCAACGGTTCTCGGCCGTGAACCGCGCGTTGTGCGACATGCTCGGCTACGAGGCCGAGACCCTCGTGACCTGTCAGATGCCGGAGGTGACCCACCCCGACGACATCGCGATCGACGCTGACCTCGTCGAGCAAGTGCTGGCGGGCCGGCTCGGGTCTTATCGCATCGAGAAACGCTGGCGGAAGCGCGACAAGGAGACCGTGCATGTCTCACTCACGCTGTCGATCGTGCTGGATCGCAACGGGCAGCCACTACACGGTATCGCCATGGTCGAGGACATCAGCCAGCAACGGCGAATGCAAGACCGCATGATGCAGGCCCAGCGCCTGGAGAGCGTCGGATTGCTGGCAGGCGGCATCGCCCACAACTTCAACA
>CAJWMX010000599.1 GCA_913043805.1 uncultured Acidobacteriota bacterium
CGGACTGACCCACACCCCAGTCACCGGTCCCGCGCCTTTCGCTTCCACCTCGTCCCGCTGGGCCGCCGGCCACCGGTGCGGATCGCCGCTCCCGAACGAGCGCAGGTCGAGCATCGGAGCGTAGTGCCGCTCGAGCAGCGCGTTCTCCCGCCAGGCGTCGGCGAAGGCCCCGGCCGCATAAGCCTCGTTCCGCCGTTGCACCCGGGCGCCGGCCTCGACCAGGAAATGATCCTGCCGCGAGAACGGACCACCGAGGTCGGTCGGCGGATCGGCCGCCCAGCGTGCGGCCCTGTCACTCGACACCGCCTCGAGCTGTTCGAGGGTATAGAAGGAGCGGAATCGCCCAATCCCTGGCGCGTCGTTCAACTCGCCCAGGTGGGCGCTGTCCAGGAAGATGGCGAAAGCCACCACCACGACGCTCGCCAGCTGGCTAAGGCGTCGCCACGGCATCGGCCGGGGGCTGGGGGCTACGGGCGGTTCCAGACCGACGGCAAAAAGCAGCCCGCAGCCCAGAGCCCAGAAGTTGAGGAGCACGTCCCGCACATCTCCAACGCGGGTCGGCACGAGCCACTGCAGCCACTCCTCCCCGATGCCCACGAGTGTCCCGGCAAGCAGGGTCTGCGGCACGACCTGGCCCAGGGAAGCGGGCATCGTCGCGCGATAGAAGAGCAGCGCCACCAGGCCGTACTGCAGGAAGTGGATGCGCTCGACGGCGTCCACGTCCGGTATGCCGGTCCGCATCACCATGGCGTAGGCCACCGCCAGACCGACGGCGGGCGCAATCAGGCCAACCCCCTGTCGCCCCCGCCGCCGGACGCGTCGCCCCCCCCAGCCAAGGGCGCTCAAAGCCGCTACTCCCACCAACGCGCCGATAACGGGCGTAAACGCCTCACCGAGCGCGGCCTTGAGGCCGTCCCGGATCAGCCCCATGTAGGGCGACGACGCGATGAAGAGCAGTGAAACGGCGACCGGAAGGAAGTACCGGCGCATGTCCGCGGAGACGAGTGCAAGCGCCCGCGTCCGGGCACCAGCCATGGATGAAGAGGCCTGGGGCTACCGCTGCGTCTGCGGCTTGGGCTCGGCCGGCTTTGGCGACTCGGCCGGGCGCGAATACTGGTCGACGATCTCCGGCCGCTCACCCTCGGTCGACACGCCGGCCCCGTCCATCAGCGCCGTGAGGGCCGCGATGGTCGCACGCGAAGGTCGCGGCAGGCCGCCCCGATGCCCCTCGGCGATGAACAGCGGCGTCCGGCCCTGCTTGTTTCTGGTGTTCCAGAAACGGATGTCGGCTCCATGATCGGCCAGTAGGTTCACCACGGTCGGGAAGCTGCCGTAGGCGGCGCCGTGCATCGCGGTGTCGCCATCGATGTTGACGTGGTTGACGTTGGCTCCCAGTTCCAGCAGCAACTGCGTCGCGATGAGGGCCTCAGGCTCGGTGCCCGCTTCCTCCTCCGGCGCGGCCGTGCCCAGCCCCGCCGCCGCCATCAACGGCGTGGTGCCGTCGTGGTTCGGAATGAACGGGTTCGCGCCCAACTCGAGCAGCAGCTCCATGAAGGTCGCGTCGGCCCGATCGGCCGCCAGCAGAAACGCCGTCGCTCCAGGCGAGTTCGTCCGCGACGCCGAATTCGGCTGCCGGGGCGAGCCCTTGGGCAAGCGCAGGTTTACGTCCGCGCCACGTTCAACCAGCGTCCGCACGAAGTCGAGGCTGCTGAGGCTGCCTGACCCGATCGGCGCCGGGTCGCCCCGGTCGCTCTCGTCAGGCTTCCTTACCCAGCTCATCGTGTGCAGCGGACCGAACCCGCTCCGCACGTCGTTGGGATCGGCGCCGGCGTCCATCAGGTCGACGGCCAGCTCGAAGTGCCCATTCCGGATCGCGAGGATGAGCGGACTGATGCCGTCGTCCACCGGACGATAGGTCGCGTTGTTGACGGTAGGATCCGGGCCATCCTTGACCCGCACCAGTACCTCGTTCAGGTCGGCGCCAGCCTGGAGGAACGTCTGGACCACGTCACGGTGGCCCTCGCGCACCGCGAAGAAGAGTGGCGTGAAGCCGGACCGCAGCCGCGGATTCATCTCGGCCCCGGTCTCGAGCAGAGCGTGCACGATGTCCGCGTGGCCTTCGGCCGCCGCCCACATCAGCGCGGTCTGGTTCCGCGCCTCGCGCGCATTCGGATCAGCCCCCCGCCCGAGCAGGGACCGCACGACCTGCACGCTTCCGGTGCGCGCCGCGTGCATCAACAGCGTCTGGTCACCACGAGCCGTCACGTTGGGATCGGCGCCGGCGTCGAGCAGTAGCGTCACCACAGGGCTGCTGCCGTTGGTCACCGCCACCCACAGCGGACGCACACCGTAGCGATTGGCCGCCTCCAGGTTTGCCCCGGCCTCGACGAGCAGCCGCACCATGTCGGCGTCGTCGTGATAGACCGCCCAGTGCAACGCCGTCATCCCGTCGACCTGCGGCACGTTCACGTCCGCCCCG
>CAJWMX010000600.1 GCA_913043805.1 uncultured Acidobacteriota bacterium
GTCCAGATACGCCTCGTCCAGGGAGAGTGGTTCGACGAGCGGGGTCACCGACCGGTACATCTCGAAGATCTGCCGCGAGATGGCGCGATAGCGAGCAAAGTCGGGGCGCACGATGCGGAGCTCCGGACAGAGCCTGACCGCCCGCGCCATGGACATCGCCGAGCGGACCCCGAACGTGCGCGCCTCATAGCTGGCCGCGGCGACCACCCCTCGCCCCTCGGGTCGGCCGCCGACGGCGACCGGACGTCCCCGCAGGGTGGGATCGTCCCGCTGTTCGACCGACGCGTAGAAGGCGTCCATGTCGAGGTGCAGGATGCGGCGAGTAGTCGGCGGGTCGGGAGAAGCCACGGCGAACGCCTATACTGTACTCACAGGCGGCGTATGGCAGATGACATCCCTCAGAAGACACCGTCGAAGAAGCCGTTGGTGACCGCGGGCGCCTGGGCCGAGGCCCGGTCGCTGGTGCACCAGCACCGTCACCGGCTGCTGCTCGGGATGTCGCTGATGCTGGTCAGCCGGCTCGCGGGGCTCGTCCTGCCCGGACTTTCCGGCTATGTCGTCGACGATGTCATCGCCGAGGGTCGTTCTGACATGTTGGTGCCGCTCGCCTTGGCGGCTGCCGGCGCGACCCTCGTGCAGGCCAGCACCGGGTTCGCCTTGTCGCAGGTGCTCGGGGTGGCGGCGCAGCGCGCCATCACCGAGATGCGGAAGCGGGTGCAGCGGCACATCACCAGACTGCCGGTCAGCTACTTCGACTCCACCCAGACCGGCGTGCTGATCTCGCGGGTCATGAGCGACGCCGAGGGGATTCGCAACCTTGTCGGCACCGGGTTGGCGCAACTCACCGGCGGCGTCGTGACCGCCACCTTGGGCCTGGGCGTTCTGTTCTATCTGAACTGGCGTCTGACCACGCTGACGTTGCTGATCCTGGTGCTGTTCGGCTTCGTCATGGCGAAGGGCTTCTCGAAGCTCCGTCCGCTGTTCCGGGAGCGGGGCAAGATCAACGCGGAGGTGACTGGCCGGCTGGCCGAGACGCTGGGCGGGGTCCGGATCATCAAGGCCTACAGCGTCGAGAAACGTGAGCAGCTGGTGTTCGCCAAGGGGGCGCATCGACTGCTGCGCAACGTCGCCAAGAGCGTGACTGGCGTGTCGGCGACCACGTCGGCCGCCTCGCTGGTCATCGGACTCATCAGCGCGCTGATGATCGTGATGGGCGGGCGCGCCATCATCGATGGGTTCTGGACGGTGGGCGACATGCTGCAGTATCTGGTGTTCACCGGTGTCGTCGTCGCGCCGGTCGTGCAGATAGCGTCGATTGGCACCCAGATCACCGAGGCCTTCGCCGGGCTGGACCGCATCCGGGAGATCCTGGGCACGGCGACCGAGATCGACGAAGACGAGTCGCGTCAGTCGATCGACACGTTGCGCGGCGACATCGAGCTCGAGGGCGTGACCTTCTCCTACACCGAAGGTGTGCCCGTATTGTCGGACGTGTCGCTGACAGCCCCGGCCGGCACCACGACCGCCCTGGTGGGATCGAGCGGCTCCGGCAAGAGCACGCTGGTCAGCCTGGTCATGGCGTTCAACCGACCTCAGACGGGGCGGGTGCTGGTGGACGGCATGGATCTGGCCGATGTCAGACTCGCGGACTATCGAAGCCAGCTCGGCGTGGTGCTGCAGGAGAATTTCCTCTTCGATGGATCCGTGGCTCAGAACATCGGGTTTGCCCGCCGTCATGCCACGCGGGCCGAGATCGAGGAGGTGAGCCGTCTTGCTCACTGCGACGAGTTCATCCGGGGGTTCCCGGAGGGCTACGACACGATCGTGGGGGAGCGTGGCATCAAGCTGTCGGGCGGACAACGGCAGCGGGTGGCGATTGCCCGGGCCATTCTGGCTGACCCTCGCATCCTGATCCTGGACGAGGCGACGTCGAGTCTCGATAGTGAGAGCGAGGCGATGATCCAGGCCGGTCTGCGCGCGCTGCGTCAGGGTCGGACCACGTTTGTCATCGCCCATCGCTTGTCGACAATCCAGAGCGCCGACCAGATCCTGGTTCTCGAACAGGGGCGCATCGTCGAACGGGGCACCCACCGCGAGCTGCTGGCCGCGGGCGGGCGCTACCGGGAGCTCTACGACACGCAGTATCGTTTCGAGCAGGATCAGTTCATCAACCCCGGCGAGGACTTTACCCCCGAGCCCGAGAAGGTCGAGGTGCCCAAGGCCGGCGCTGGAGGCGGGTCGACACGGCTCTGAGGCCGACACTCGTTGGGAGGAGATCTATGAGGCGAGCGGCACGTCGTTTGGGGCTGGTGACAGCGCTGTTGGTCACCCTGGTCGTGGGGACGCTCGAGATGACCGGGCTCCTCGCAGGAGAGGTCCAGGCGACCGGGACGGTCCGCGGCGTCGTGCGGATGGACAACCCTCCCGCCCCGTTGACCCTCCCGGTCAACGCCGACCAGGCCGAGTGTGGCGAGACCG
>CAJWMX010000601.1 GCA_913043805.1 uncultured Acidobacteriota bacterium
GCGCGACCACCCTCGACGAGTACCGCAAGCACATCGAGAAGGACGCGGCGCTTGAGCGGCGTTTCCAGCCGGTCGTGGTGCCAGAGCCGACCGTCGAGGACACTATCAGCGTCCTCAGGGGGTTGCGCGAGCGCTACGAGATCCACCACGGCGTCCAGTTCAAGGATGCCGCGCTGGTGGCGGCCGCCGTGCTGTCGGATCGCTACATCGCCGACCGGTTCCTTCCGGACAAGGCGATCGACCTGGTCGATGAGGCCGCGTCGAAGCTGCGTACCGAGATCGATTCGATGCCGGTCGAGCTCGACGAAGTCGAACGCCGGGTCATGCAGCTCGAGATCGAGCGAGAGGCACTTCGGAAGGAGAAGGACGAAGCGTCGCGAGCGCGGCTCGACCGACTCGACCGGGAGTTGGCGGAGCGCAAGGAGCTCCGTACCAGGTTGCAGGCGCAGTGGCAGGAAGAGAAGGCATCGATCCAGTCGAAGCGTGGGCTGGCGGAAGAGCTCGAACAGGTGCGGCTGGCCATCGAGCGGGCCCAGCGCGAGGGCGACTACGCGAAGGCGTCCGAGTTGCAGTATGGCCGCCTGCCCGAGCTCGAGCGGCAGCTCGAGGCGGCGCCGGTCGACGAACCGGATGGAGCCGGCCGCATCCTGAAGGAGCAGGTCGATGAGGACGACATCGCCGAGGTCGTCAGTCGGTGGACAAAGATCCCGGTCAGCCGGCTGGTGGAGGGCGAGATCGAGAAGCTGCTCAAGATGGAGTGCCGGCTGCACGCCCGGGTTGTCGGGCAGGATGAGGCGATCGATTCGGTTTCTAACGCGATCCGGCGCGCCCGCGCGGGCCTGCAGGATCCGGCGCGTCCGCTGGGTAGCTTCATCTTTCTTGGCCCCACCGGGGTCGGGAAGACCGAGCTCGCCAGGGCGCTGGCCGAGTTCCTGTTCGATGACGAACGGGCGATGGTGCGGATCGACATGTCCGAGTACCAGGAGAAGCACACGGTCTCACGGATGATCGGCGCGCCCCCGGGTTATGTCGGCTATGACGAGGCGGGGCAGCTAACCGAGGCGGTCCGGCGACGTCCCTACTCGGTCGTGCTGTTCGACGAGATCGAGAAGTCGCATCCCGAAGTGCTCAACGTCATGCTCCAGCTGCTTGACGACGGACAACTGACCGACGGGAAGGGTCGGAAGGTCGACTTCAAGAACGTCGTCGTCATCATGACCTCGAACCTCGGCAGCCAGTTCATCGCCGAACAGGCCAGCCGCGGGAGCGCGCTGGACGACGGCGTCCGACGGCAGGTGTCCGAGGCGTTACGTGAGCATTTCCGGCCAGAGTTCCTGAACCGGATCGATGATGTGATCTTCTTCCACGCGCTCGGCCGGCACCACATTCGCGAAATCGTGGAGATTCAGCTGGAGGTGTTGACTCGGCGGCTTGCCAGCCGGCGCATCGGCCTCACCCTCTCCCCCGCCGCCCTGGACCTGCTTGCTGACGCCGGATTCGACCCGACCTACGGGGCTCGACCGCTGCGGCGCACCTTGCAGCGGCTGGTGCTCGACCCACTGGCGGTGGAGATGCTCGAAGGGAGGCTCGGGGACGGCGCCGAGGTCGGGGTGGATGTCCGCGACGGCGCGATCGTGTTCGCGGTGCCGGCCGCGGTGCCCGCCTGAGGTGACTGGCTGGCGGGTCTATTCGGGGGCGGGCTCGGCGGAACGGAACTCGATGCGTCGGTGACTACCGTCGCAGAAGGGCCGCTCGGCTGACGCGCCACAGCGGCAAAGGACGAAGGGGCGGCGGTCGATCGGATATTGCCGCCCCTCCCAGTCGACCAGCGTGACCTCCTCCCCATCGACGAGGAGCGGGCCGTGCTGACGAACCTTGATGGTGGCCACCGGCGGCTAGCCCATCTTCTGCATGGAGGCCAGGAAGTCCTGATTGGATTTGGTCTTCACCATCCGGTCCCGCAGCAACTCCATCGCTTCGACGGCTGACAGTGGGTTGAGCACTTTCCGCAGCACCCAGACCCGGTTGAGATCTTCGGGGCCCAGCAGCAGCTCTTCCTTCCGGGTGCCGCTCTTCTGGATGTCGATGGCCGGGAAGACCCGCTTGTCCACCAGCTTGCGATCGAGGTGGATCTCCATGTTGCCGGTGCCCTTGAACTCCTCGAAAATCACATCGTCCATCCGCGAACCGGTATCCACGAGAGCGGTGGCCATGATGGTGAGCGACCCACCCTCTTCGATGTTCCGGGCCGCGCCGAAGAATCGCTTCGGTTTCTGCAGGGCGTTGGAGTCGAGACCGCCGGACAGCACCTTGCCGGACGGCGGGATGACGGTGTTGTAGGCCCGGGCCAGCCGCGTGATCGAGTCAAGCAGGATAAACACATCCTTCTTATGCTCGACCAGGCGCTTCGCCTTCTCGATGACCATCTCGGCCACCTGGACGTGGCGCTGGGCCGGCTCGTCGAAGGTGGACGAGATG
>CAJWMX010000602.1 GCA_913043805.1 uncultured Acidobacteriota bacterium
ACGTGAGTTTCCGGGTGGCACCGATCGACGAGGCCGAAGCGGAGCGGATGATTGCCGAACTGCGAGGCGCGCCCTTGCTGAAGGGCGTTCGCGGCCGCCCAGCCTCTGATACCCCGGCGCTGGCCAAGGCGCTGGCCGCCCTCTCCCGCTTCGCCGCCGCCCATGGCGACACGCTCGAGAGCGCCGAGCTGAACCCGGTGGTGGTGCGCCCGGCCGGCGAGGGGCTCGCGGCACTGGATGCGTTGATCGTGCCGCGGGCAACCAAGTAGCGGCGGCGGGCCCCCACGAGGGCTTCAGGCGCTCTGCTGGCTACACCGGCGCCAGAAACAGGAAAGGCCGCACGGTCGAACCGTGCGGCCCTTGATTCTCCCGAAGCCTGTAGCCCGAAGCCTGTAGCCAGACAGGCTCCGGAGGCACAACGCGGAGCTCCGCGTCTTACCCGACCTCGACGGTCTCGCCGTCCTTCGTCTTTCCACCAAGCCCCTGAATCTGGATCACGCCGCTGCCCTCGGCCTGCGGCTCCTTCAGGATATGCTCGCGGTACAGCTTGGCCATCCGCTCGTTCTCGGCCTTCTCCTTGGCCCGAGCCTCGAGCTTCTCCTGCCGGGCGTTCTTGGCGATGCCCTGCGAGTCGAGGTCGGTCTGCAGTCCAGCCGCAACCGCCTCGGGGTCGAGCACCAGGTTGTGCTCCTTGCTGTCCATCTCGACGTTGTTGCCACCGGCGATGATTTCGTGGCGGCCGTGCTCGTCGTACCACTTGGTCAGCGTGGCGGTCATGTGCATCTTCTCGATGATGTTTCGCCAGCCCACACCGGTGTTGTAGGCGCAGAAGGAGATCTCCCCTTCCTGGGTGGCATACGGGATGATACAGCGCTCGGTGCGCCGGAAGTCATAGTTGAACAGGTCCTGGAACCACATCCCCGCGATGAAGAGGAAGTTCCAGCGGTCGGAGCGGCGCTTGGCGATGTCGGCCTGGGTGCGGTCGCCCGTCACCTTCCCGTAGTCCTTGCCCGAGGCCCCGAAGGTCTTGTCGAACTTCTGGACCAGGTCGAGCAGCTTGAAGTGGGTCGGCGACTTGAACGGGTCGTAGTTGCGGACGAGCGCGAGGGCCATGCCCAGGGTCGCCAGCTTCCGACTGCGGCCACCGTCGTTGACGCGGCCCAGGTCCTTGGCGAGACGCTCGGCCTTCAGGAACGCGGTGACCGGGACCGATTCCTTGGTCTCCTTGTCGATCATGACCGCCATGCCGACGCCGCAGTTGGGGTGGCACCCGCAGTTGAGCTGCCCCCAGTCGGCCTGCGGCCCGTGCATGTAGTCGGCCGAGTCGGTGAAGGTGCCCATGAACGAGATCGGGAACCAGTCACGCACCGGCTCGCCGATACCGGTCTGGTCCTTCACGTCGTGCGCCAGGTGCGACAGCGTGTAGCGCTGCGCGTGACGACGCTCGTCGGTGATCTCCTCGTCACGACCGGTGAACGACACCGGCTGGAACGAGAGGAAGTTGATCTTCTTGGGGTTGTCGAGCGCGAACTGCACGACCCGCCCAACCTGCTCGTTGTTGATGCCGTTGAGAATCGTGATGACCGGCACGATGTCGACGCCGGCGTTGTGCAGGTTTTCGATCGCCCGCAGCTTCACGTCGAAGAGATTGCCCACGAGACGGTGCGAGTTGGCCGCGTTGCCAATCCCGTCGAACTGCAGATAGGCATACCGGAGACCGGCGTCGGCCGCGGCGCGGGCGAAGTCCGGGCTCTTGGCGAACTCGATCCCGTTGGTGGCCGCCTGCACGCTGTTGTAGCCGACCTTGCGCGCGTAGCGGATGGCATCGAGGAAGTAGGGCGAGATGCTCGGCTCGCCGCCCGAGAACTGCACCGACATCTGCCGCCGGGGCTTGATGGAGATGGCATTGTCGAGCAGCGTCTTGATGTCGTCCCATCCGAGCTCATGCACGAACCCGACCTGGTTCGCGTCCATGAAGCAGGGGTCGCACATCATGTTGCAACGGTTCGTCAGGTCGATCGTCAGGACCGAGCCGCGACCGTACTTGATGGTACTGCTGCCATGGTTGTGCAGCTTCTCGTCGTTGTGGGCCCGCATGTCGGAGCCGGGGAACGACTCTTCGAGATGCTTGAAGAACTCGGTGTCGATGGCCATGACGTCCTCGAAGCGGCCATGCTCCGGACAGTCCTTCACCATCATGATCTTGCCGTCGCGCTCGATGATGGTGGCCTTGATCTCGCCGACCTTCTCCGTCTGCAGGATCCGGTAGTCGACCTTGCCGTCGACGATGGCCTGGCGTGCCTCACGCACACACTTGGGGCAGAGCGAGTCGGTCTCACGCGGCCAGCCCAGGGGCGGCTTCACCTTCTCTTTGGTTTTCAGGAGAGGCTTGTCGGCCCAGGCCGGGGTGAACGACGGGTTCTGGCTGAACTGATTGATGAAATCGAACACGCGGAATCCGGCGTCGGCG
>CAJWMX010000603.1 GCA_913043805.1 uncultured Acidobacteriota bacterium
CCATTGACAATGAAAATCTGATTCGCGTGGTCGTCGGCTTTTTTGCCGAGATGCACGTAGTACAGGTGTGCTGCGTCCTGCACACCGAAGAACAGGCACAGGTCTCGGTGTCCGTAGTCCTTGATCGTAGACTGCAGTTTCAGGTCGATCGCAAAACTGCCCAGGGTCAGGCTCTTGAGCATCGATCGGTTGAACGGCGACCGCACCGGGGTCTTGACCTTGCTCTGCGTGAACTGGCTATAGACCTTGTTGCCGCCCACCGTCGCAACTTTCCACGCCTTGGGATCCGTAGGCGCCCAGTTCGCAGCTGTTCCCGATTCGAAATTGTCGAAATACAGCAACGGTAGCGCGGCGGCACCGGCGTCAACCCGCTTGAAGCCCGGGTCGGCTCCCTTCTTATCCGCCGCGGATGCCTCGGTCGCCAAGAGAACACTCATGGCACACCACACGGTCACCCACACGCTGATATTCCGCAACCGGCTCATTGCTGTTCTCCTCTTCGTGGCCTATCAAGTGAGCGAGCCCGGGGAACTTGGGGAAGACCTCCAGGTGGTTCCCGGCGGGTCGCGGTGTGAATTCGGTTTACAACGATGCCATCGCCTCTGCAACCGTGAACTCCTCGCGATCGTCACGGACCAGCCGAGCGGCCGCCGTGTCGGGGTCGTGATCAAACAGGACCCACCACCCCTCGTCGGCTGCACGGCCCAACCACTGGACCTTCTGCCGTCGCGTGACCAGCACTTCCTCGTCGTAGCCCATGCACCACAAGCTCCTGAGGTGCTTGGTCGTGGGACAGAGATCCGCCACATACAGTGCCGTCTCCCCCTCGCTCTCTAGCCGCACTGCCTGGTGGAACCGGGAATGACCGCCAGTCACCACCAGGTGGATCCCCGGTCGCCACTCGACGTCGCCTTCGACTAATTCGAAGAGTCCGCGATCGGCCAGCGGCGTCACCCAGTCGGACGAATACGCCGCCCGCAATTCGGGCCGACCCGACGTGGCGCGATCAAGTTCCCCCGCCTGCACGACATGGGCGGCCCCGGGAAACACCGGCACCACCGCACCCGACTCGTCCTCCCGCAGCGCCCCACCCACGTGGTCGTAGTGGAGGTGGGTCAGGATCACTGTGCCGATCTGCTCGGGAGATACGCCGATCGCCTCAAGGCTCACCAACAGCGGTTCACCGTCCTCCGACGATGTTCGCCTCCGTTGAGACTCCGAGAGCCGGGAACCGTACCCGGTGTCAATGAGAATCCAGTCGTCGCCGTCACCGACCAACAGACAATTGGTGGCTTGGTCGATCATGTTATCGTCGTCGGGTGGACAGACCCGGGACCAGAGGGCCCGGGGGACGACTCCAAACATCGTCCCGCCGTCGGTCTTGAATCGACCTCCCGAGACCGTCTGCAGGGAGAACTGACCAAGTTGCATCGAGGGCCTTCCGTAGAGCAATCGAACCGATGGCTTATACTACCGGTTCGTTTTCCCGATTGCCTTCACGCCCGCGCACGACCGCCCTCCACTCGAAAACTCATCGCAACCGACATGGCCCGCTACTTCAAGTATCGTTCTCCGGAAGATATCGACAAAGAAGCCCAGGAGCTCGGGCTCGACATCACGACCTCCGAAGACCTCTCGGTGCTGCTCTCCCCAATCGAGATCGGTGACAGGACGGCGTCCAATCGACTGGTGGTCCAGCCGATGGAAGGCTGTGATGGGACCCTCGACGGCCGGCCCGGCGAATTGACGATCCGTAGCTACCAGCGATTCGGCGATGGCGGAGCTGCGGTCATCTGGGCCGAGGCGACGGCGATTGCCGAGGACGCGAGAATGAACCCGCGGCAACTCTGGATCGCCGAGCACAGCATGAGAGAGATCGGCGACATGCTCGCCTCCTGCCGCGTTGCCCACCGAGACGCCGTCGGATCCGATGACGGGCTACTGGTGGGGCTGCAGCTGACTCACTCGGGCCGCTACAGCCACCTGGGGCCACAGATGGCGGTCCATGATCCGGTGCTGGACCCGCTGACCATTGACCGCTCGACCGGCCGGGCCGTCGGCGAAGACTGGCCCCTGCTGACCGATGACAACCTGAAGCGGATCGAAGACCAGTACGTCGACGCCGTGGCACGCGCCGTCGAGATTGGGGTCGACTTCGTCGACATCAAACAATGCCACCGCTACCTGCTCAGTGAATTGCTCGCCGCACGCCATCGTCGGGGTCCCTATGGCGGTTCCCTGGAAAACCGCACGCGTCTCGTACGCAACGTCATCGGCCGCATCCGCGACCGCTGGCCGGATCTGATGGTGGTCACCAGGATGAATGCATACGACGGCATTCCATACCGTGGTGAGGGCGACGAGTTTGTCGGCGTCCCGTGTCCACACGACCTGCCGCTTCAGACAGCGTTTGGCACGAGCCCAGATGACCACCTCGCACTCGATCTCGACGAGCCGTGCCAGGTCGCGA
>CAJWMX010000604.1 GCA_913043805.1 uncultured Acidobacteriota bacterium
AAGGCCACCTTCGCGGTCGTGCAGGCCGAGGACGAGATTGCGGCGCTGGGGATGACCATCGGAGGCGGTTGGGCGGGGGCTCGGTCGATGACCGCGACCTCGGGGCCTGGCATTTCGCTGATGGGGGAGTTCGCCGGGCTTGGCTACTACGCCGAGGTGCCGGCCGTGATCTTCGACGTGCAGCGGGTGGGGCCCTCCACCGGGTTGCCGACGCGGACCGCGCAGGGAGATGTGCTGTCGACCGCGTTCCTGTCGCACGGGGACACCCGGCATCCGATGTTGTTCCCCAGCTCGCCTGAAGAGTGCTACTCGATGGCGATGAACGCCTTTGATCTGGCCGAGCGATTCCAGACTCCCGTTTTCGTCCTCACCGACCTCGACCTCGGGATGAACACCTGGATGGCGGACAAGTTCGACTATCCGACCAAGCCGCTCGATCGCGGTAAGGTGCTCGATGCGGAGACGTTGGAGCGGATCGGGAAGTTCGGTCGCTATCGCGATGTCGACGGCGACGGTATACCGTATCGAACGATCCCCGGCAACGCGCTTCCGGCATACTTCGCCCGCGGCTCGGGTCACAACGAGTGGGGGCAGTACAGCGAACGATCGGACGACTACAAGAAGAACGTCGATCGCCTGACCCGAAAGTTCGAGACCGCCCGCAACTGGATGCCCGCTCCCGAGGTGGACATCAACCGCCGGGCCCGTATCGGGATCGTCGCCTACGGGACGACGCACTGGGCCGTGACCGAATCACGGGACCAACTGACCTCCGAGGCGGATCTGCAGACCTCGTACTACCGACTTCGGGCGTATCCGTTCCGATCGGCGCTGGCGTCGTTCATCGAGCGTCACGACCGGGTGTATGTCGTCGAGCAGAATCGGGATGCGCAGATGTCGACCCTGATGCGCCTGGAGCTCAGGGCCGAGTTGGCGGGCCGTCTGCGGAGCGTGCTGCACTATGCGGGCGAGCCGATCGACGCCCGGACCATTACCGACGACATCCTGATCCAGGAAGGCTATCGGGTGGAGTACTCCGCTCATAACGGTGGGTTGCCTCACGATGCCGGCGTCGGCGGCGAATAGGCTCCTCACAAGCGACTGCATTAACCCGGACCGAGGGGAGGCTCGGACCGGTTAGCGAGGCAGACTGACGTGGCTACTGCGACACCCAAGAAGAAGACGAATCGGATCGGGCTCGAACTCCCGGTCTACCGTGGCAGCAAGACGACGCTGTGCGCCGGTTGTGGCCACAACGCCATCTCGGAGCGGATCATCGACGCCTGTTTCCAGATGGGGATCGAGCCGACCCAGGTGGTCAAGCTGTCGGGCATTGGCTGCTCCAGCAAGAGCCCGGCGTATTTCCTCGGCTCGTCACACGGCTTCAACTCCGTCCACGGACGGATGCCCTCGATCGGAACGGGGGCGATGCTGGCCAACAAGCACCTGGTCGCGCTTGGTGTCAGTGGTGATGGCGACACCGGTGCCATCGGCATCGGGCAGTTTGTCCATCTGATGCGCCGGAATCTGCCGATCATCTACATCATCGAGGACAACGGCTGCTACGGTCTGACCAAGGGGCAGTTCTCGCCGACGGCCGATGTTGGCTCGACTCTGAAGACCGGCGTCGTCAACGATCTGCCGCCGATCGACACCTGCGCCCTCGCGATTCAGTTGGGAGCCACGTTCGTGGCCCGTTCCTTCTCGGGGGACAAGAAGCAGCTGACGGCGATCCTCAAGGCGGCACTCAGTCACCGCGGCACCGCCATGATCGATGTGCTGTCGCCCTGCGTGACGTTCAACGACCACGAAGGCTCGACGAAGAGCTATGCCTACGTCAAGAGCCATGACGATCCGCTCGAGGAGATCGACTTCGTGCCGTTCTTCGAGGACATCTCGATCGAGTACGAGCCGGGAACGACCCGGGAGGTGACGCTCCACGACGGGTCTCGGCTGTATCTCAAGAAGCTCGACGAGAGCTACAACCCCACCGACAAGCTGCAGGCTCAGCGGGTATTGCACGAGACGCACGGTCGAGGGGAGTTCGCGACCGGACTGATCTATGTCGAACCGGTGGCCGACGACTTCATCACGACCCTCAATCTCGTCGATGAGCCGCTGGCGACGTTGCCCGAGGACCGGGTGCGTCCGCCGCGCGCCGCGCTCAACGAGATCATGGACAGCCTCGGGTGAGGGAAGGGACAGGCATGGAACGGACTTTCGCCATCATCAAGCCCGACGCGGTTGCGGTAGGACACGCAGGGGCGATTCTGAGCGCCATCGAAGAGGCCGGCTTCCGAGTGGTCGGGATGCGGTTGGTGCGGCTGACCAAGGTCGAGGCCGAGGGCTTCTACGCCGTGCATCGGGAGCGAGCCTTCTTCGACAGCCTGACCGACTTCATGTCATCGGGGCCCGCCGTGGTGCTGGCGCTCGAGGCGCCGGACGCCATCGTCAAGTGGCGTGCGCT
>CAJWMX010000605.1 GCA_913043805.1 uncultured Acidobacteriota bacterium
TCGGCCACCTCGGCTCCGCCACATCCCACCACCGCCATCAGTCCACCGATCACGCACCACTGCTTGATTCGCATCGCTCTTGTCTCCCGTGAGGGGCCATTGTAGACCGGTGGCCTATCTGGCTTCGCTGACGTCGACCTGGAACTGTCTGAACCGGCTGTAGGTGGCCGTGCCGTCGACCCGGGTCACAGTCTGCCGATTGTCATACCGCTCGCGCATCTCCACCGGCACGGCGTGGCCGATGTCGTGCGGTTCGAAGCGGACGGTGATGGTCGCTCGCAGCGACGGGTCCTCTACCGCGAGCTCCGTGGCCAGCACCCGCCCGGTATCCGGTTCGACCCAGAAGCGGCCCTCGGTGGGCATGTTCCGGCGGTCCGCCCCGCGGATCACCGTGGTCGGCCAGGTCTCGCGGTACCCCACCACCCAGAGCCCGTCTCCATCGGGCGCGTCGAGCCCAAGCGGCGGGTCATCGTCGTCCACCCGCTCGAAGCTGAACCGGCTCTTGTGGGAATCGCGCAGGAAGAGCAGCGCGAAGGTCGGAACGTTGAAGTTCCGTTGCACGTTGCCAATGTTGTAGAGCGCGCTCTCGGTGCGTATCCGTTCGATCTGGCGTTCGGAGGACGCGGTGGGATCGAGAAACAGCCTAGCCAGGCGCTCCTCCCGATCGCGCACCTGCCGGCCGTCGGCCTCGAACACGTCGCGGAACCCGTAGTAGCGCTCGGCCCCCTCGGGCTGCACCAGGAGAAAGTCGGACACCAGGCGTCGACGTCCCGAACGGCCGCCGCCGCGTGACTCCTGCTGATAGCGCTCCTCGGCCACCATCCCCGAGAGCTGGGTATGTAGCGTTTCGACGTACTCGGTGGCCCGCTGGAGCACCTCGACCAGAGGGGGGTCCTGCGCTCGTGCTGGCCAGACAGCGAGCAGGGCGACGGGCAGAGTCACGACCGCCAAGCGGGAACGAAAGTGTCGTCGCAAGCTAGTCGGTCGGAAGCTGGCAGCTGAAGTTCGCGGCCTCGTCGGTGCTGCCGGTGCCGTTGTAGACGGCCACCTGCGGGTACGGGCAGAGCGGGCGTGTCCGATCCACCTGTCCGTCGCGCTCCCGCTGGGCCACGATCGAGTCTGGCGCCTCCCCGTCCTCGACCCACCGTTCCATGACCGTCAGTGCGTCGAACCAGTTCGGACCTTCCCCACCGGCGCAGTGCCCCATGCCGGGCGCCATGAAGAGGCGATAGCCCTCCTGCACCGCCGACTCGTCACCGACCAGGTCGACCACCCGCTGGTAGTACTGGATCGCGTTCGCCGGCGAAATCTGGGCATCGCTCCAGCCGTGCGAAGCCAGCAGCTTTCCGCCCCGATCCAGGAACGGACGCAGGTCCGGATCGAGCGTGTTCAGCGTCTCGCCGTCCACTTCCTCGGCCTTCGCGATGTCGGTCGCGAAGTCGAATCGGTCGATGGTCCAGTCGAGATCCTGATAGGTCAGATAGCGGTACTGCTCGAGCCCGGTGTTCCGGGCGGACCGGGTCCAGCCTTCATCGGTCCAGTTCGCCTCGCTGCCGGGATACGCGCCGGTGATCGGACGTCCGCTCACCGGGTTCTCCGGCGACTCGTACATCATACGGGCGGTGCCCCGCTGGGGAGCAGTCAAACAGTCAGCGCGGTCTCCACCCTCGCACTCGAGCACGCCGGGATCGAAATCACACCGCTCGGGGTCGTTGATGACCAGATCCTCCACGCCGTCGGCCGCGTCACACGCCTCGAGCGCGGCCTCGACGAGGAGCGCGCGCTTCTCTTCCGGCAGCGCGGCGTCGGGATTGTCATGCACGTGCTTGGCCACGCGGAGCGCGCCGGCGGCCCGCCCCATCCAGTCGTTGCCCGGGGCCCAGGCGATGATGCCGTCGTAGTCCTCCGGGTACTTCTGCGCCTCGGCGATCGCTTGCCGCCCGCCGGCCGAGCATCCGAAGAAGTACGAGTACTCCGGACCGTCTCCGTAGTAGGCGGCGATGACATCCTTGGCGGTGACGGTCATCTCGTGCACCGAACGATAGCCGAAGTCGATCACCTTCTCCGGATGCTCGTAGCCAAACTCGGCACTGCCACCCACGTGGCCGGTATCGGTCGAGGTGGTGGCATAGCCGCGCTCGAGCCCGGTGGCCATCGACCGGCCACTGCCGTAGCGCAGGTTGCCGGTGAAGGCGCCGTTCCCGACCGCCTGGAGCTTCCCGTTCCAGCCGTCGGTCGGGAGCCAGACCTCCATCTTGATATCGGAGTCGTCTGACGGCGTCAGCGTGGCGGCCACCCGACAGAACTCCGGCAACGCGCCGTACTGGCTGGCCTGACCTTCGGACAGCGACCGACCGGGGGGTAGCGGCGGCACGAAGCCGCCGGCCGGCACCACCTCGGCCATCGTGATCTGAACGTTCGACAACGACAGCGACGCGAGCGCCTCACACGAGGCTGGCGCAC
>CAJWMX010000606.1 GCA_913043805.1 uncultured Acidobacteriota bacterium
AAGGTAGCGAAGAGAAGGCATCGTCCGATGCTATGCCGTGGTGACGGAACCTCGGCCGACGCTGGTCACGCGTGACTTTTTCGTGAGATCTGGACAGGATGGAGGCCATGAGTGAACGTTCGACTCCACGGGTGTTCCCCGTGGTGCGGTACGAGGATGCGCCAGCCGCGTTCGAGTGGCTGTCACGGGTATTCGGGTTCGAGAAGCAGATGATCGTGCCCGGGCCCAAGGGGACGATTTCGCACGCTCAGCTCCGCTATGGCGGCAGCGTGGTGATGATTGGCTCCGCCCAGGAGGACGAGTTGCAGCTGCGCAGCCCGGAGACTCTGGGAGGAGTGACGCAGGCGCTCTACGTGCATGTCGACGACGTGACCGCGCACCACGACCGGGCTCAGGCGGCGGGGGCCGAGATCATCGTCGGGCTCGAGGAGACGCCCTACGGGTCGAAGGAATACGCGGCGCGTGACCCCGAGGGACACGTCTGGAGCTTTGGCAGCTACGCGCCAGACCTGGAGTGAACGGTCTCAACGCACCCGTAGTTCGTCGTCGAGCTCGACGGTAACGCTGCCGAAACGCATGTCGCCCACCTGAACCCGGTAGCCGCCAGCCATCGGCTCGACCTGGTAGACGGGCAGCCGGCTCCACGTAGCCAGGCCTCGTACCGCCGGGGACGCGAGCGCCGCCGTCGCGGCTGGATGGTCATCGCCGATCGGCACCTCGGGGCCGAGGGGAGAGATGCCCTCTCCCCAGACGAACGACACGCGGTGGTAGTGCCGATCGTCGGCGAGGATGATCGACTTGGCCATCGGGTTGCCGGGCGCCGGACTCATCATGATCCGTCTCGGCTCGATCTCCCGGTCGCGGGCCCAGTCGACCACCCGGGCTCGCGCGAGTTGCGAGCTGGTCACCATGGCGCCGACGTAGAGCAGCGCCGCGCCCAGGCAGAGGGTCGCGAGTCTGGGTAGTGGCCAAGCCGTGCCTCGGATCCGTATCGCGGCGAGCGTGACCAACCCCGCCAGCCACCCCAGGTGGACCGTATCGGGCACCCCCGGCACTCCAAGCACGAGCAGCGTCGTCATCGCCCCGAGGGCGATCCAGGCGGCAACGGACAGTCGGTCTCGGCTGTGCGCCATCAGCGCGACCGTACCGAGTAACAGCCATACCCAGGGGTCGACGATGAACAAGGTGTCACCGTAGAACCACTCGCCGCTGAACGGCATGAGCAGCCTGACGCCGTAGGTGTTCAGCCAGTCCATCGCAGGGTGGGAGAGCACCGAGACATAGGACAACGCCATGACTCGCCCGATCGGGACCGGCGTCGCCTCGGGGTTGCGCCGACACCGGACCCTGTCCACCAGGTGCATCGCCCAGCCCAGGAGCAGCGGCAGGATGGCCATCGCCAGGACGCCGTGCGTCCACCCCCGGCGCACCAGAAGCGCCACGTCGCTGCCGATGAAGTAGGTCGCCGCGTCGACGTCCGGCAGGTTCGCGCCGATGACAAGGGTGGTGGTGCCAAGCGGTACCCGCCCGAAGCGGGTCTGCGCCAGTGAGGCGCCCGTCAGCGTGTGCGTAAGAGGGTCCATTGTCTAGATGGGGCTCCGCCCCAAGCCCCTCGCCGGCCCGGGGTTGAGCGTTGAAGCGGGACTTCGACGGAGGTCCGTCCAGACCGCTAAGGATACCCGGAGCCGCGGCGGGTAACATAGGTGGCTCGGCTTTCGGAAAGGAACGGTGACGAGTGGCACGGTCTTCGATTCTGAGTGACGCCCCGATCGCCTTCATCGGCGCCGGGGCGATGGGTGAGGCGATGATCGGCGGGTTGCTCCGGCATCAGCTGGTCGAGCCGGAGGCGATCACCGCCTCCGACCTCCACCAGGAGCGCCTCGACGAAGTGCAGTCGCAGTTCGGCGTGCGCACCACCACGGGGAACCGCGCGGCGGTCCGTCAGGCGCGAATCGTCGTCTTGTCGGTCAAGCCGCAGGTGCTGGCCGCGGTGTGCGCCGATCTGAATGGAGCCCTTCGGCGCAACAGCCTCGTGATCTCCATCGTCGCCGGGGCGCGGATCGCGTCGATGTCGTCGAGTCTGGGCCATCCCGCTATCGTCCGCACGATGCCGAACACGCCCGCCCAGATCGGCGAAGGGATGACGGTCTGGACCGCCACCGATTCCGTGTCCGACCGTCAACGGGAACAGGCTGGCGCGGTGCTCGGCGCGCTCGGTAAGCAGCTCTATGTGAACGACGAGTCGTTTCTCGACAAGGCGACGGCGGTGAGCGGGAGCGGTCCAGCCTACGTGTTCATGTTGATGGAAGCGCTCATCGACGCCGCGGTGCATCTCGGCTGGTCCCGGAACGACGCCAAGGAGATGGTCATCCAGACCGTGCGCGGATCGGCGATGTTCGCGGAGCGCTCGCCCGTGCACCCGGCGGAGATGCGCAACATGGTGACCTCGCCGGGGGGG
>CAJWMX010000607.1 GCA_913043805.1 uncultured Acidobacteriota bacterium
GCGTCATCGATCTCTGCTCCATCGGGTCTCTCCTGACTGCTGCGCGCCCTCCGCCTCGGCGCGTTCGAGCGCGCGGGCGCCGGTCATGATGCCGTCATGCCGATGTTCCCCTCGTGACACGCATACTCGAACACCGGGTCGGGCGAGCCCTTGAGCGGAATCATCGCTGTCCACGGCGCGGCCCACGTATCCGGGTCGCTCATGGTGACTTCGTACTCGATCACATCGTCACTGACCCGGGTCAGCCGCTCCTCGACGTAGAAACCGTCGGCGGCGCCCATCATCGAGATCTTCGACGAGTAGTTCCGGGTCTCGACCACGAGCGTGTCGCCTTCCCACCGGGCCTTCGAGTCGCCGTGCCACAGCCGGACGCGATCGTTCACGTGATCGGCGGTCGTGATCGGAATGACCCGCGGACCGCCCATCTCCTGGTAGAGCACGACATGGGTCGGCGTTTGAAAGATCTGGATATAGCTGTTGTAGCCCGCACCCAGACGCGGCGCGCCCCAGGTGATGCACCGCTCGCCCAGGCTGCGGTCCTCGGGTCCCCACGCATGGCGCCCACGCGCCTCGGCACGAGCCGCCGCCCTGGCCCGCGCACGTTCGGTCTGGGCCGGCAACCGGCCGTTCGCCGGATCGGTAATGAGCGACGTGCGGTTGTCCCAGTCTCGCTCGACCATCCAGAACTGGTTGTAGTTGCCGGTGGCGGCATCGCGCGAGCTGAAGGTCTCGGCTTCGGCCAGCGCCGCGGCGACCACGCTGTCGCCGAACGCGGCGTCGCCCGAGTCGTCGCTGAACAGCTCGCCCGCCCGCGCCTGCAGCGCCGCCACCTCTTCGTCGTTCAGCGTGGTCCGCTCCCCAAGCACTTCGGGGCGCTGGAGTGGCGTCACGTTGTTATTGGCCCAGACGCCCTGGAGGTCAAGGCGATCATCGGCGGTGCGAGGGGCGGTCCACTCCTGTGCGCAGGCCGGCGCGGCGAGTGGCACGGCCAGCACGACGGCGACGAGCGCGAACAGAGATCGAGGGTAGGTCACGGTGCTTCTCCGTCCATAGGGCTTCGCCCCGAACCCCGAGCACCGTTGCGGCTAGCGATACGGAACGGCTAGCGCCCGGTCGTCAGCCACTCCACGATGCGGGGCGTCACGAACTCCGGCGCCTCGGTGTGGGGTCCGTGTCCCACGCCAGGCAGAACGTGCACCGTCAGCGGTCCGTCGACCCATTCCCACATGTTGTTCAGGGTCTGGGGCTTGAACGGCCCGCTGTTCTGGCCATAGATGAAGAGCGTAGGCGCCTCCACGGGCGGGAACTCGCCCAGCTTGAACCCGAAGCCCTCGGTCTCGGTGGTCACCGGCGGCCGCGGCCAGTTCGCCTTGTAGAAGTTGACGATCGACTCCACTTCCATCCGCGAGAGGGCGTCACGCCGCAGCTCGGCGATGTCCTCCGCGTCGTCCGGATTCATCTGGCCGCCGCTGATGAACCCGGCCAGCTGCTCGCCCGCTTGCGGGTTCTGGAGCATGTTGTTCTGGAACTGGGTCGACTGCTGCTGGGCCTCGTTGTCGATCAACTCACGAATCAGCCCGGCCGGATGCACCGATCCCAGCGAGATCAGTCCGGCGGTGCGCTCCGGATTGGTCATCGCGAAGTGCCAGGCGTGCAGGCCACCGCTGTCCTGTCCGACGACGGTTGCCGTCTCTTCACCGAAGTGGTCGATGATCGCGTTGATGTCGTCGGCGATCCGGGCGCTGGCATAATGCTCCACCCCTTCGGGCTTGTCGCTGCGGTCGGTGCCGCGGGTCGACATCGAGACCACCTGGTGCGTCTCGGTGAGCGCCACCATCTGGTGCCGGAAGTCGAACCATGGCCCGAAGATGCTGTGGACGAAGATGACGAGCGGGCCCTCGCCGGCCGTGTGGTAGGAGATGGCGACGCCACTCGAATCGGCCTTGCCCTCTTCGAAGGTGGCCGAGCGACCCATCCAGTCGCTGACGGTCGTTTGGGCGCCGGCCGCTGCCGGCAGCAGTGCCAGCAACGCCGCGTACAGGATGATGCGTCTCACGGTGCTCCTTTCGATCGTGACGGGAACGGCGGCTGCTAGGCCAGCAGTGGATCCAGTGGCAGCCGGCCGGTGCTGTGCCCCAGCCGCTCCAGTGGCACACCCAGCCGATCCAGCAGACTGAGATGCAGGTTGGCCAGCGGCGTGTTCTCGTCATAGCGAACGTGCCGCCCGCCGGTCCCGGCGCCGCCGCCGGCCAGCAGAATCGGAAGATCCTCCGACCCATGAGCGTTGCTGTCGGCCATGCCAGCGCCGTAGATGATCATCGAGTTGTCGAGCAGGGTGCCGTCGCCGTCTTCGGTGTTCTTCAACCGATCGACGAAGGCGGAGAACAGCTGCACGTGGTACTCGTTGATCTTGGTGAGCTTCTCGAGCTTCACCGGGTCGCGCTGGTGGTGCGAAAT
>CAJWMX010000608.1 GCA_913043805.1 uncultured Acidobacteriota bacterium
CGCAGTCGGCTACGGCCGGTTGTATGTCACGTCGGAAGCCGGCATTTACGCCATCGGCGCCTCCGGCACCCCGTTCGCGGCCCGTGCAGGCACGGCTCCGGATCTGGGCGGCGAGGCGGCGGCGACCAGCACCCCCACGGTCCTGCAGGTGGTTCCGGCCGAAGTCATCGCCTCGGCGGGCGATAGCGTCGAGTTCGAAGTTCGGGCCTACGACGCCGGTGGACGATTCATTGGGATGCAAGAGGCAAGCTGGACGGTCGAAGACCTGGCCGGCGGCTCGATCTCGGCCAACGGCGTGCTGACGACCGCCGCGGGCGCCACCAACCAGGCCGGGACGGTCACCGCCACCGTGGGCGGACTGAGCGCGGTCGGACAGGTGCGGGTCTATGCGCCACTGCCCTGGTCGGAGAACTTCGAGAACGGTCGACCGCCCCAGTGGATCGGCGGCGGGGGCAGCCTCGCGGTGGAAGAAGTCGATGGCAACCAGGTGTTCCGGAAGGGCGCCTCACGTACCGGCATTCACCGGCACGCCATCTACATGGGCCCCACGAGCATGTCCGGCTACACCGTGCAGGCCGACGTGTTCGCGACCCAGCGCGGCCGCCGACGTCCGGACATCGGCCTGATTAACAGCGGCTACACGATGGACCTGCAGGGGAACCGTCAGAAGCTCATGATCCAGTCGTGGGCGGCCGAGCTCAGGATCCAGGAAGAGGTCGAGTTCCCGTGGGAGCCGAACACCTGGTACACCCTCAAGCTCCGAGTGGACAACGAGGGCGACCGGGCGATCGTGCGCGCGAAGGTCTGGCCGCGAGACGGTGCGGAGCCGTCCGACTGGACGCTCACCGCCGAGGACCCGGTACCAAACCGCAGTGGAAGCCCCGGCATCATCGGCTACTCGCCGATCGACATCTATTTCGATAACGTCAGTGTGGTGGAGAACCAATGACTCGATTGCGTGTAGCACCTACAGTCGCCGCCGGCATCCTCGCAGCAATCGTCGCGGCCGCGCCGGTCGCGGCCCAGGACGAGGTCGGCATGTTCGGGAACACCCCGTCCAGAAACATGGTGTCGGACGAGACCGGGATCCCGGAAACCTGGGATCCGCGAACCGGGGCGAACATCCTCTGGAGCCAGCCGGTCGGCTCGCAGGCCTATGGCGGCCCGACCGTGGCCAACGGCAAGGTCTATGTCGGCACCAACAACGAAGGGGTGCGGGACCCGGCCTATGACGGCGACAAGGGCGTGCTCATGGCCTTCGACGCCGCCTCGGGCGACTTCATCTGGCAGATGGTGCACGACAAGCTGTCGGCCGGACGGGTGAACGACTGGCCGCTACAGGGCGTCTGCTCGACCGCCTTCGTCGAGGGCGACCGGGTCTGGTATGTGTCGAATCAGGCTCATGTGGTCTGCCTCGATGTCGACGGGCTTGCCAACGGGAACGACGGACCGTTCATGGACGAGACCGGGACCAGCCCGACCGACGGCGACATCCTCTGGTCCTACGACATGATCGGCGAGCTCGACGTCTTCCCCCACAACCTGGCCACCGGTTCGCCACTCATCGTCGGAGACGTGCTCTACACGGTCACGAGCAACGGCGTCGACGAAGGACACGTCAACATCCCGTCGCCGTTCTCGCCCCACATCATCGCGCTCGACAAGAACACGGGTGAGCTGATCTGGGAGAACGTGGACGTGGGCGAGGGTGTGCTCCACGGGAGCTGGACCAATCCGGCCTACGCCGAGATCGCCGGACGCGAGCAGATCATCGTGGCGGGCGGCGACGGCATCGTCTACTCGCTCGACGCCGGCACCGGCGAGCAGATCTGGCAGTTCGACGGCAACCCGAAGGACTCGGAGTGGATTCTGGGCGGCCGGGGCACCAGGAACAACATCCTCTCCACGCCGGTCATCTACAACGACCGGGTCTACATCGGCGTGGGTCAGGACCCGGAACACGGCGAGGCGCCTGGGCACTTCTACGCCATTGACGCCACCGGCACCGGCGACGTCACCGACACCCACAAGGTGTGGAGCCGCGACGGCGAGGACTTCTACCGCACGATGTCGACCGCCGCGATCGCCGACGGCATTCTCTACATCTCGAGCCTCTCAGGCTTCCTGCACGCGCTGGATCCGGACACCGGCGAAGAGTTCTGGACCTACGACGCCTTTGCCGCCGTCTGGGGCTCGCCCTTCGTGGTCGACGGCAAGGTTTACCTGGGCGACGAGGACGGTGACATCGTCGTGCTCCGGGCCGGCCGCGAGATGGAAGAGATCGCCGAGGTCAACATGGGCGCGTCGGTCTACAGCACCCCGGTGGTGCGAGACGACGTGATGTACATCCTGACGCGCAACCGCCTGTGGGCCATCCAGGAAGGCGCCCAGGGCGAGGCGCTGGACGACTAGTTAGCAATGCGGCTTTGGGCTTTGGGCTTTGGGCTTTAGGC
>CAJWMX010000609.1 GCA_913043805.1 uncultured Acidobacteriota bacterium
CTACCGGGGCGGCCGAGTCGGGCCGGAGCACGCCCGCCAGGCCGACGGTGTGCTGCAAGGTGCCCGTCTTGGCCGACAGCGGCGGCAACGCCGGCCAACTCTCCAATGTTCCCTGACCTGGGGTCGCCAACGTTTCGAACAGGACTGGTCCCCAGGGCTGCCTCAAGGCGTAGGCCAGCACCGACACCACCGCGCGGGGCGTGATGAGGTTCGCCGCCGACAATCCGGAACCATCTTCGAGCGCCCAGCCGTCGTCTGACGCCGAATCCGCGCCGGCGACCCGCGCCAGGAACTCGGAGACCACCTCGACCCCGTCGTCGAATCGCCCCGTCCCGGCCACCTCGCGCCCGAGTGTGAGGACCAGCATGTCCGCGGTCCAGTTGTGACTGTCGGTCAACACGCGAGCCAGAACCTCGGCGAGCGGCGTCGACTGTAGCTCGGCCAGTCCCCGTCGACTCGAATCTGGCGCCAGGGGAGCCAGCCGGGCGCTACCACCCAGCTCGATCCCCCGATCGGCCAACACCTCGACCAGCCTGCCCGCCACACGCCGGGTCGGGGCCGGGTCGCTCACGGCGATCCGAAAGGACGGCTCGCTGATGGGAAACTCGCCACGCAGCAGCAGCGTGTCGGTGCCCCAGAGCGGCACCAGGTCGAGGGTGCCCTCACCGTGGCGGTCCTGCCCCACCGTCCTCGCGAGGTTGACGACGTCCAGCTCGTCGGGCGCGGTCACCGACACGGGCGCGCCCATCTGGGCGCCCGCCCCCACCGTCACCATGACGGTCGCGTCATTCACGGCCAGCGGCGCCGGGGGCGTCCCGAACCGGTATGGCAGATCGGAGAAGTCACGATCGGTCGGATGTCGCCGGCCTGGAAAACGAGCGGTGTCGACAACCAGGTCTCCCTCGATACGGCGCACCCCACCCGCGTGCACCATGTCGGCAAGCGCCTGGATGACCGCGTCGCCGCCGGGCTCGATGATCTCGTCGTTCCACGTCGGGTCGGCCCCCGGCAACACCACCAGATCGCCCTGGACGACCCCATCCACGATCTCGCCCGACGTCTCGAGCCTGGTCGCCCAGTGGTAATCGGGCCCCAGCAGATCGAGGGCAGCCGCCACGGTGACAACCTTGAGCACCGACGCCGGTGTCAGTAAACGGTCGGCATTCTCGGCCGCGAGGACCTCGAGCCCGCCGTCATCGCCCACCGAGGCGGCGAGGTAGCCGACAAAGGCGCCGCCGGACGGTTGCGCCACGGCGGAACGCGCTGACGCACCCGCGAGAGCGGTGACGAGCAGGACCACGGCGGTGACGAGGCGGACTCGCAGCATGGGTGTCTCGCAATCTTGGTCGGGCTGCCCTCGCCGGTCAACCACGCCGGCGCCCAGGCGCCGCCGACAGGCCTTGACTCCGCCTCTGGCCACTGCGATTCTTGAGCGTGATGCGTGCCACCCTGGCGATTCCCGGGCTGGTCGGGCTGTGCCTGTTGATGGCCACCGTCCAGACTCTCGCTCAGTCGGCCGAGCCGAGCCTGCCCCCGGTGGCGCTCACCCCCGCCGAGTACAACAACACGGTGGCGGATCTGCTGGGCTTCCCGCGCGACGGAGCAGCGTGGCCCGACCGCCCGCCGTTGGCCGACCGGATCAGTCCACGGCGCGCCGCGAGCAAGGGCGTGTTCCTGCCGCCTCCCCCGCCGCCGTCGTGGCCCTGGCGGTTTCCCGAAGAACCGGGCTCGGAGGGCTTCGAGGGGATCGTGCAGGGGCAGAGTCCCTCGTCGTATCAGGTGGAAGAGCTGCACCTGGCCGGGATGCACTTCGGGTCGTTCGCACTGCTCTCACCGACGTTCCTGACCTGCGACGGCTGGTACAGCTTGTCGAGCGACCGGCAGCAGGCCTGCGCATGGGCGAGCCTCGAGCGGCTGGCGCCACGCGTGTACCGACGACCGCTGACGGACGAAGAAGGCGGCCGTCTCCGCAACTTCTGGCTGGAGAACGCGGCCGCGTTCCCATCCGACGAGGCCGTGGCCATCACCGTGGCTGGTCTCCTCCAGGCGCCGGCGTTCCACTTCCGTCTCGACCCTTCGGCCGACCCGACGTCGGCCACGCTGACCGACTGGGAGCTGGCGTCGCGGCTCTCCTACTTCTTGTGGGACTCGATGCCGGACGAGGCGCTCTTCGACGCCGCCGAGTCTGGAGCGCTGTCGGATCCGGCCGAGGTCGAGCGACAGGCCCGCCGGATGCTCGATGACCCGCGAGCCCGCCCGGCGGTCGTGCGGTTCCATCATCAGTGGCTGGGCACAGAGGACGTGTTGCTGGTCGCCCCGGCGCGACGGGCCTTCGGACCGCTGTTCGGCCTGACCCCCGAGTTGAAGCTCGCGCGCGACGACGATGTGAAGTGGCCGGGAGTCATCGGCCCCGTCCGCCATTCGATGAAGCTCGAGACCGAGCTCTTTGTCGA
>CAJWMX010000610.1 GCA_913043805.1 uncultured Acidobacteriota bacterium
CCGATGATCCTTTCGACCGGCTTCTCGACCCTGCCCGAGATCACCCGGGCTGTCGAGACCATTGCCGACGCTGGCAACCGAAAGCTGGCGGTGCTGCACTGCGTCGGCGACTACCCGATGCGACCGGCCGACGCCAACCTGCAGATGATGACCACGCTCCGGGGCATGTTCGGGTGCCCGGTGGGCTACTCCGACCACGCTATTGGCCCCACCGTGGCCCTTGCCGCGGCGGCGATGGGGGCCGACATCGTCGAGAAGCACTTCACGTTCGATCGGTCCCAGTCTGGTGATGACCATCGCATCGCATTGGAGCCGTCCGAGCTGGCCAACTTCGTGGAGGCGGTGCGCGACGTCGAAGTCGCTCAAGGGTCGCCGGTCAAGAGTCTGACGATGGGGGAGCAGGCCGCGCGCGCGGTGGTGCGCCGCACGCTGCACGCGGCCACCGACATCCCGGCCGGCACCCCCCTCACAGAGGAGCTGATCGTGGTGGTGCGCCCCTCGGACGGGCTGGCGCCGGAGGTGCTGCCGGTGGTGCTTGGGCGTCCGACTCGGGTGGCACTAGCCGAAGGGCAGGCCATCACGTGGCAGGTGGTATGACCCGACGCCGGGACGTGCGGCTGCTCTACACTGGGTTCGGCAGCCCGTCGACTCCCGCGATGCTCGAGGCGCTTGGTCGGTCCAGCCGCTACCGGGCCCACATCATCGCGACCGACATGCAACCGCTGGCCGGGAACCTCTATCTCGACCAGGTTGCCGAGCGGTACGTCGTGCCCGAAGCCGGGCCCGGTCTGGAGTATGTCGACGCGGTCTGCGATCTGGTTGGTCGGGAGCGGGCGGACGTCTATCTGTCGACCTGCGAAGAGGAGTACATCTGGATCGCCCAGTACCGCGACCGGTTGGAGCGGCTCGGGTGCCGGCTGCTGTTGCCGTCCTACGACGCGCTGGCCCTGTCCTACGACAAGCGACGGACGTATCGCACCCTCGAGGAGCGAGGCTATCGGTTTCCCCTGATCCCGACCGTCGACGCCCCCGTTGCCGGCGCGGCCGCGGAGATCCTCGACCGGTTCGGGGGGGAGGCCATTCTGAAGGCCACCGACCGAAGCGGTGCCCGCGAGGTGCATCTCGTCGACGACGCGGCCGAATTGGCCCGGCGGCTCGACAGTGCCAGGCATCGCGGCGTCGACTGTATCGTCCAGCGGTTCCTTCGCGGTTCCGAGTGGAACGTCTCGACTCTCCACGACCATGACGGGCGCCTCCTCTATGCGGTACCGCGGAGGAAGATCGAGGACCGCCCTATCAAGTCGTCCACGCTGGCGGCCGTCATCGAGGACCATGACGCTATTCGTGCGGCGGCCGTCGAGGTGGTGGAGCGGCTCGGTCTGACCCCCGGCTTCAACAACGTCGAACTCCTCGAGCTGGAAGGTGAGCCCTACCTTATTGAGGTTAATGGTGGGCGGATCGCGGCGCAGGACCAGAACCTGGTCAATGCGGGCATCAACCTCGCTGACTACTTCCTCGATCTGGTGTTCGAGGAGCCGGTCGAGCCCGTGACCGACTATCGCCGGGGTTTGGTCTCCCTCAAGATCCGGATGGATGTCATCACGACCGTCGACGCGCTACTGGCCGAGGAGCGGCCGTTCGGGGTATGACCCGCTCCAGCCAGCAGTGGACGCTGCCCGGACTCGGCCGTCGGGAGGAAGTGGTGTGAGCCGGGTCGCGGTGGTCACCGAGGGAGGGACTGGCATCGGACTTGGCCACGTTATGGAGTCGGCGCATGTGATCAGCGCTCTCGACCGACTAGGTATCGAGACGAGCTGCCTCGGTTACGGACCGCGGCCAGTGCGTTCGGTGCTCGACGGTCTGGGCGTTGGGGTCTCGTCGCTCACGACCAGGCTCGGTCCCGAGACGGCCGCGGCGCTCGGACGGAGGATTCGACGTGCCGGAGCTCGGGTGGTCTTCTGCAGCGTCATGCGGCTGGAGGAGACCACGGTGACCCGGCTGCGAGCGGCTGGTCTGGTCGTGACGGCGATAGTGGAAGGGCAAGGCCCCACTGGGCTCGACCAGGTCTTCGATGTCGTTGCCCGGCCAGAGCTGATGGTCTTGAGCCCTCGCCTCGCCCGGCGGCGTCCACCCCGTAGGCCGGCGATCTCGCTGTTGCTCACGATGGGAGGGGCTGACGCCCGGGGGCTGACGCCCAGGTTGATTCGCTGGCTGGGTGGGATGACCCAGCCCCCTGACCTGCGGGTGGTGGTGGGTACGCTGTTCGACCACCACGAGGAGCTGAAGCGAGCCGTCGAACGCTACCCGGTTGCGTGTCGCGTCGACCGCGCGCCTCCCCAGGACCGGCTCTTCCGGATGATGCGTGCCAGCCGGGCGGCCATCGCCCATGGGGGTGACACGCTCTACGAGCTGGCCTGTCTGGGGGTGCCGACGGCGGGCGTGTGCCCGACC
>CAJWMX010000611.1 GCA_913043805.1 uncultured Acidobacteriota bacterium
CCGTCCTAGGAGCGCCACCAGCTCACGCTGTTCGTTGTAGGACAGCCTGGCCGGATCCGGCGTCTTGCGAGGTACGGCCTTCGGTGGCGGCTCGGGCTGGACCGCATCGGTCGGCGGGGCGGGCCGCTGTCGTAACCAGTCGTCGTAGCCACCGACGTATTCACCAACCTTCCCGTCGCCCTCGAAGACGAGCGTGCTGGTCACCACGTTGTCCAGGAATGCCCGATCGTGGCTGACGAGCAGCACCGTGCCGGGCCAGGCGACGAGCTGTGCCTCGAGAAGCTCCAGGGTCTCGACGTCAAGATCATTGGTCGGCTCGTCGAGGACTAGGACGTTCGCCGGTCGTGTAAACAATCGTGCCAGCAGCAACCGGTTCCGCTCACCCCCCGAGAGGGCGCGCACCGGTGAGCGGACGCGCTCTCGCGTGAACAGATAGTCCTCGAGGTAGCCGTGCACGTGGCGAGACGCGCCAGCCACCGTCACCGTGTCGTTCCCCTCCCCCACCGTCTCGAAGACCGTCCGGTCTGGGTCCAGCTGCTCCCGCTGCTGGTCGTAGTAGGCGACCTCGACCCGGCTCCCTCGTCGCACCTCGCCCCGATCCGGATCGTCCGTGCCGAGCAGCAGCCTGAGCAGCGTGGTCTTGCCGACGCCATTGGGTCCGATGAGGCCGACCCGATCGCCCCGGAGCACGCGTGTCGAGAACCCCTGAATCACCCGCGTCTCTCCGAACGCCTTGTGCAGATCGTCAGCCTCGAACACGACCTTGCCGGGATCACCCGCATGGGTCGCCTGGAGACGCACGGGACCGGTGCGGTGCCTGCGTGCGGCTCGCGCTTCACGCATGACCACCAGGGCACGAACCCGGCCCTCGTTCCGGGTCCGACGCGCCTTGATCCCGCGTCGGATCCACGCTTCCTCGACCGCTTGTTTTCGATCCAGCCTGGCCCAGCGCACCGCCTCGTCCGCCTCGCGCTCTCCCTGTCGCCGCACGTAGTTCTCGTAATCGCCAGGCCACGACGTAACCTGCCCGCGGTCGAGCTCGATGATCCGGGTGGCGACCGCTTTCAGAAACCGGCGGTCGTGGGTTACGAGCACCACGGCGCCGCGATACTCGGCGACCAGCGTCTCGAGCCACGCGATCGTTTCCAGGTCGAGGTGGTTCGTGGGTTCGTCGAGCAGGAGCACGTCCGGCTCGCCCACCAGCGTCTGGGCCAGCAGCGCGCGTCGACGCCAGCCTCCGGACAGCTCCGCCACTGGCCGGTCGGGCGGAAGCTCCAATCTAGCGATCAGCTGCTCAACCCGCTGCTCGAGACGCCAACCATCCTGCTCTTCAAGCGACTGCTGGAGACGCCCCAGTGCGTCCACGCGCGTCGGAGTCGCCTCGCGAGCCACCTCCACGGCGGCGCGATGGTAGGCGCTCGCCCGTTCTCCAAGCGCCCCGAGCCCCTGCGCCACCATGGCGAAGACGGACTCGGGCGACGCGTCCGCCACATCCTGCGCCAGCAGACCGGTGCGCACGGTCGTGCCCCGGTGGACCCGGCCACCGTCGGGCGCGAGAGTGCCGTGGAGGATGCGAAGCAGGGTCGATTTCCCGGCGCCGTTGGGGCCGACCACGGCCACCCGCTCCCCGGCCGCCACCTGGACGCTCGCCTCGTCGAGCAACGGCACATGCCCATAGGCATGAGACACCTGCTCCAGTTGGAGGAGCGGCGTCACTGCAGACAGCACTTCTTGAACTTGCGGCCACTGCCGCAGGGACAGGGTGAGTTGCGGCCGAACTTGCGGCGGCCCCGCTTCAGCTCTCGCCCGATCGCGCCGATCCGGCTGCCAAGATCCTGGTTGAACACCCGCTCCAGGGTGGCGTACAGCTCCGGGTGCTTCCGCTGCATCAAACCGGGGCGCTCGAAGAAGTACTCGGAGGTCACCGCGAAGAACTCCGCCTCGTTGGTCAGCGCGTACCGGTCGATGTCCGATTTGCCGTCCTCGATCTCGGCCATCTTCCGGCGGACCAGGTCGAGCCATGGCTCCACCGCGCCGCCCGCCAGGCCGACTCCGGGGACACCGTCGATCACCCCGTCGGTCTTGTCCACCAGATGGGCGAACTCATGGACCCCGACATTTCGCTTATCAGTCGCGTTCCTGAACCCGTTGAAGAGATCCGGCTTGGCCAGGATCATCAGCCGGTTCAGGCTGCCGGTGCCGACCATGCCCAGAATGTTGTGCTCTCGTTGGTCCCCGAAGTCGAACTCGCCGTCGAACCGGTTCGGATAGACCAGAACCTCCTGAATCTCGTCCCACTCCCAGTCGGGGAACCCGAAGATCGGGATGATCGCGCTCGCGCCGGCCAGCACGCGGGTCGTGACGTCGAGCTGGACATTGATGCCGGTGATCTGCTTTTCGCCCAGAAACACCTGCAGGTCTCGCCGAAACCGCTGCTGGGCCGCAGGG
>CAJWMX010000612.1 GCA_913043805.1 uncultured Acidobacteriota bacterium
CGGACCGCCACCAATCCCTTCACCGGCGAGCAAGTTCCGATCTGGATCGCGAACTTCGTGCTGGCGGAATACGGCACGGGCGCCGTGATGGCGGTGCCGGCCCACGACCAGCGCGACTTCGAGTTCGCGCGCAAGTACGAGCTACCCGTCCAGGTCGTGATCCAGCCGACTGAGGGTGGCACGCTCGACGGCGCGACCCTGGAAGAGGCGTACGCCGGACCCGGTTCCCTGGTCAATTCCGGCGAGTTCACCGGTCGGTCGACCGACGGCGCGGCACGGGAGATGGCCGAGGCGGCGGCCAGTCGCGGCGTGGGCACGCCGACCGTGCAGTTCAGGCTCAAGGATTGGGGCATCTCCCGACAGCGCTACTGGGGCACGCCGATTCCGATCATTCACTGTCCGCAGTGCGGCTTGCAGCCGGTGCCGTACCAGGATCTCCCGGTCGAGCTCCCGACCGCGGTCGAGTTCACCGGGCGCGGGGACTCGCCGCTGGCGCAGATGCCCGAGTTCGTCGAGACGACCTGTCCGAAGTGTCAGCAGCCGGCCCGGCGCGAGACCGACACCATGGACACGTTCGTCGACTCGTCCTGGTACTTCTACCGGTTCTGTGACGCGTCGAACGACCAGGCGGCGTTCGACCCGGAGAAGGTGAAGTACTGGGCGCCGGTGGACTTCTACATCGGCGGAGTCGAGCACGCCATCCTGCACCTCATCTATTCCCGCTTCTTCTGCCGCGTGTTCAAGGACCTGGGGATGGTCGAGCACGACGAGCCGTTCACGCGGTTGTTGACCCAGGGGATGGTGCTGCGCGATGGCGCGGTCATGTCCAAGTCGAAGGGCAACGTGGTCGACCCGGATCAGATGATCTCGACCTTTGGCGCCGATGCCCTCCGGCTCTATGAGATGTTCGTCGCGCCTCCGGAGAAGGAAATCGAGTGGACCGACTCCGGCCTCGAGGGCAGCTTCCGATTCCTGACGCGCGTCTGGCGATTGACGACCGGGGTCGAAACGCTGGTGCGAGGTGTGTCTCCCGAGACGCTGGGGGACGCGGTGCTGGACCCGCGACATCGAGCCGTGCGACGACGTACGCACGAGACGATCCGTCGCGTGTCCTCCGACCTCGATCCTCGGGCGCATCTCAACACGGCCGTGTCGGCGCTGATGGAGCTGGTCAACGAGTTGTATGCTTTCTGCGAAGCGCAAGGGCTGGCCGTGCATGCGGGAGCCGAGCGACCGGAGCCGACGTCGGTGGCCGACGAGACGCGAGCCACCCTGGCCGAGGCGGTGGAGGCGCTGGTGCTGATGCTGTCGCCGTTCACGCCACACCTCTGTGAAGAGCTGTGGGAGCGGATCGGACACGAGGGCGGGCTGGCCCGCGTGCCGTGGCCCGAGTTCGACCAGGCGGTGGCGCAGGCTGACGAGATCGTCGTGCCGGTGCAGGTCAACGGCAAGCTCCGAGCCCGTCTGACGGTGGCGGCGGACGTGAGTGAGGATGCGCTCCGTGAGACGGCGCTGGCCGACGAGGGGGTGCGTGGGCATACCGACGGCAAGACCGTGGCACGGGTCGTGGTCGTACAGCGGAAACTGATCAACATCGTGGTCAAGGGGTAGGGATGCGAAGCCTGAGACGGTGGCGGAACGGGTGGCTGGCGGGTGCCTTGGTGGCGTCCCTGGCATGTTCCGGATGCGGGTATGCCCTGGCGGGGCAAGGGTCGTTCTTGCCCGACTACATCCAGACCATCGGCGTGCCGTTGTTCGAGAACGGGACGACTGTGTTCGAGATCGAGCAGATCCTGACCCAGCAGGTGCGCTCCGAGTTCATTGGCCGCGGCTCGTACCGGGTGGTCGCCGCCGACGCCGGGGTCGACGCACTGCTGTCCGGCACGATCAGCAACATCTCGATTCAGCCGGCGACCTTTTCGGCCCAACAGCAGGCGTCGCGTTACATCTTCCAGGTGAACGTGGCGATCGAGTTCCGCGACCTGACCACCGACGAGGTGTTGTGGGAAAACCCGCAGCTTCTCTTCAGTGACGAGTACGAGGTGGCCTCCGGCACCGGTGGCCAGCTCGACGCCTCGACCTTCTTCGGTCAGCAGTCGAACGCGGTCGAACGGATCGCCCGCGACTTCGGACGCACCGTCGTCAGTTCAATCCTCGAAGCGTTCTAGTACTTTGATGGGGCTTTGCCCCAAACCCCACGCGGGGCTAGTGGGGCCCCATCGCCCACGCCGCCCCGCGGGGCGCGCCGTGCGCGCCCGACAGGCCCGTTGACCGGAAGCCTGCCACGCTTGTTTGACCGTCGGAACGATGTGCGAAGGATATTGGGATGAAGGCCCTCAGTCCACAGCAGGCGCTTGACCAGATCGGCTCCGGTGACCCCGATCCGGTCTACCTGATCCTGGGCGACGACGAGCTCGAGAAGGCCGAGGTGGCCGA
>CAJWMX010000613.1 GCA_913043805.1 uncultured Acidobacteriota bacterium
CGGGTGGCGCAGCAGGAGCAGGGGGACACGCTGGCCACGTTGATTCCGCGTCTGGGCGAGGCGCCGCTCGAGTTCCAGCCCGGCGACCGGTGGGCGTACAGCGCGTCGCGCGGCTTCGACGTGTTGCTGCGGATCGTCGAGGTGGCCTCTGGGATGCCGGCTGACCGATTCCTGCAGGAGCGTATCTGCGGTCCGCTGGAGATGGAAGATGCGGCGTTCTGGGCGCCAGAAGCGGTGCAGGGCCGGGTCGTCACGGTCTACCAGCGCACGGCTGATGGCCTGACCCCCTCGCAGAATCAGACCGGCGCTACGAGTCAGACCTACTTCTCGGGTGGCGGCGGGCTGGTGGCCACGGCCACCGACTATCTGCAGTTCGGACAGATGCTGCTCAACGGCGGAGAGCTGAACGGCGTCCGGCTCCTCGGTCCGCGGACGGTCGATCTGATGGCGTCGGCCTTCGTCGACGAGTGGGGCTTCGGGCGGCCTAGCCAGGGCTGGATTTCGGGTTCAGCGCGCAGGTGGCCGACGACCCGAACGCGGCCGGCTACCGCGTGGGTGCCGGCACCTACGGCTGGGACGGCGCCTACGGCACGCACTTCTGGGTCGACCCGGGCGAGGAGAGCGTCGGCATCGTGATGATCCAGACGCCGGTCTTCCAGGTGTCGCGGGACGTCGAGAACGCCCTCATGCAGGCGATCCTGGACTGATGCTGACACTGCGGCTGGCGGTGCTGATCGGTGGCCTGGCGCTGGGTGTGTCGGCGGCCGCCCAGGGGCCTGCCGTCAGTCTGGAGACTCTCCTCGCACGCGCCGGCGCCCAGCTCGAAGAGCACTACCAGCGCGCGCAACGGATCGTCTCGACCGAGAAGGTCTGGGTGCGCTCGTTCCACCGGAACATGCGGTCGAACGGGTCGCCCCGCCACATGGAGTTCGAGCATCGGGTGGAATGGGACGCGCAGAACCCGGATGTGGCGCTGACGGTCACGGTCTTTCGAGAACTGCTGCTTGTCGACGGTCGGATGCCGACGGCCGATGATCTCGATGCGTGTCTGACTCCCGTGGAGGTTGATGACGACCCGTTGTCCGTCCTGTTGCCGGGCCGGCAGGGCGACTTCAGGTTCCGCCTTGAGGGGCAGGACCGGATTGATGGGCGTGAGACGACCCGGGTGGCCTTCGAGCCCCGTGAGCAGGGTGAGCCTGAGATTACCTGGGACGACGACTGCGTCTCGCTCGCGCTCCCGGGCCATTCGGCGGGCGAAGTCTGGATCGAGCCGGCGACGGGCGCGGTACTCCGCCTCGACGAGTTCTTGATGGGCCAGTTCGAGTTCAGGGAGCCGCCCGAGCGCGCCAGGGATATCCCGGCGCGGCTGACGCTCGAACGCTCGGAGACGAGCATCCGATACGCGCAGGTGGAGTTCGACGACCCCGCCGAGGTGTTCATGCTGCCGCGAGCCATCGAAAGCAGCTGGACGCTTCTGGGTCCGGGGTTCGTCCCACGCTATGTCCGGCGGCAAGAGTTCACCAAGCATCGCCGGTTCGTGGGCGACGGCCGGATCGTGCGATAGCGGCCCGACCCTGGTATCATCGGCCAGCTGAAAGTCATGCAACGACAGGAAGATACGCGATGAAACGAGTGCTTGCCGTCCTCGCCGTGGGGACGCTGTTGTTCGCGGCCGCTGAGGCCCGCGCGCAGGAGCAGCAGCCGGTCGAGCCGGCCCACGGGGCGCTCGAGCCCGGTGCCACCGCCGACGACCACGGGATCGACCTTCCGATTCCGGCGTCGCATCCGGCCCGGCGCTATCCCGCGTCACACGACTTTCCGAGCGGCCCGGGGATTGGCGAGCGCCTGCCCGAGTTCTCGATTCCGAACCAGCATGGCGACATGGTGGACTTCCACGTCGACCGGGACGACTCGAAGTCTGTCGTGGTGTTCTACCGCTCGGCCGTATGGTGACCGTACTGCCGCACGCAGCTGGTCGAGCTGCAGGACAACCTGGCACTGTTTCAGGCGGAAGGCATCAAGGTCTACGGCATCAGCTACGACACCTCCGAGCAGTTGCTCGCATTCGCGAGTGAGTACGACGTCACCTACGACCTGCTGGCCGACGTCGACTCCGAGGTGATCAAGAAGTTCGGGATTCTCAACACGCTGATCGATCCGGATGATCCGGCGCAGAGCAGCGCTGGGCGCGGCTTCTACGGCATGCCGTTCCCCGGTGTCTACGTCACCGACGGCAACGGCGTGGTGACCGAGAAGTTCTTCCACCGTCACTACGGCACCCGCGAGTCGGCGGGCACCATCCGCGACTCGGCGCTGGGCGAGATTCTCGCGCGACACGAAGTGCCGGTCGTGGAGCTGACCAACGAACAGGTCAAGATTTCCGCGTTCGCCTCGGACCCCGCGCTGCAGTTCGAGACCAAGACCACGATTTACGT
>CAJWMX010000614.1 GCA_913043805.1 uncultured Acidobacteriota bacterium
GCCGGACCTGAACGGGATCTGGCAGGCGCTTGGCAGCCACCACTACGACATCGAGCCGCATGCCGCGCGCTTTGGTCCGGTGGTGGAGATGGCGTCCCACGGGGCGATTCCCGCCGGGCTCGGCATCGTCGAGGGGGGCGAGATCCCCTATCGTCCGGAAGCTCGCGCCCAGCAGCAGGAGAACCTCAATTTCTGGCTGGAGCGTGACCCCGCGACCAAGTGCTACATGCCGGGGATTCCGCGGGCGAACTACATGCCCTATCCGTTCCAGTTGGTGCAGACGCCCGAGTACGTGCTGTTCGCCTATGAGTTCGCCAGCGCCAGCCGGATCGTCTACATGGACCGTCCCGACTTCGAGGCTCCGGTGGACTCCTGGATGGGTCACAACATCGGCCGCTTCGAGGGTGAGAGCCTGGTCATCGACGTGACCGCCCAGGTGCCCGACACCTGGTTCGACATGTCGGGCAACCACCACAGCGTGAACATGGCTGTGGAGGAGCGCTGGACGGCCCTCAGCGAGAACCACCTCATGTATGAGGCGACCATCACCGACGACGAGATCTTCACGCGTCCGTGGACCATCCGGTTGCCGATGTATCGCCGCATCGATGAGAACATGCAGCTGCTCGAGTTCAAGTGCGTCGAGTTCGCCGAGGAGCTGATGTATGGCCACCTACGGAAGGACCCGGATCTGACGCCGGTCTTCCGGGCCAGCGGTTATGGTTCCGATCGCGAGATCGCGCTCGAGCCGCCGCAATAGGATGTATTACAGTCTGCACCGGGTCGTGGCGTAGACGCGTCATGACCCGGTGTTGACGGAAACCGCGTTTTCGTAGATAATCATCTCGAATTTTTGCTCATACCGAGGAGGCAGAGCCGAATGCGAAGGAAGCTAGCCGTCGTCGTGGCCGGAGTTGTCATGGCGTTGGCCACTGTACCGGTGGTCGCGCATCATGCATTTTCGGCAGAGTTCGATGCCAACCGCCCCATCCACCTCGAGGGTACCGTGGTGAAGATGGAGTGGATCAATCCCCACGCCTGGGTGCACCTGGAGATCGATGATGGGACCGTGTGGATGGTCGAGGGCGGCACGCCCAACACCCTTCTCCGCCGGGGTTTCACCAAGAACTCTCTGTTGCCAGGCACCAAGATCATCGTCGATGGCTACCAGGCCAAGGACGGGTCGAACAAAGGCAACGGCCGCGACCTGACCTTCGAAGATGGTCGGAAGCTGTTCATGGGGTCGTCCGGCACCGGCGCGCCGAGTGACGGTCGTGATCCCACCGAGCCGAACTAAGCTCAGCTCGGAGCAGTATCGAAAAGCCCGGACGCAGCCGCGTCCGGGCTTTTTCTTTTTGCGGGAGACCGTCTGGTGGCCACCAGCGAACGCTGGCATCGGGTCAAGAACCTGTTTGCCGACGCACTCGAGCAGCCGACCGACGTGCGTCACGCCTGGCTGGCGTCGGTGACCGACGACGAAGCGCTGTGAGCCGAGGTCGTCTCGCTGCTCGCCCACGCCACCGACGACGACTTTCTCGCCGAGCCCGCGGTTCGCGCTCCGGACATTCCGGAGGGACCAGTGTCCTCAGCGTCGGTTCCGGTCGGCCCTCAGGAGGCTGTACGGCTGGTCGAGCGTCCTCCCGACACCCGTCTCACGATCCAGACCCGCCGGACCGACTACACGGTGGTGGTGATCGCGCCTGTTTGGGGCGAGCTGCTGCTGCAGGGGGGAGAGCGGTTCCCGGAACCGGTTGCCGCGCTTCTCAAGGGCGGCGAGGAGATCGTCGTAAGGCGGCGGCAGGTCACCTTGCGTTGCCAGAAGCGGCGCGTGACCACCTCGACGGTCAGGTCGATTCAGGTGCATCCGACGACGGGCTGAGCTCACGTTTGAGCCACGCCCGTGCCGCGATCTCGTGTTCATCGTGCCTGAGGATGGCGAGGAGCCGTTCGGTGTGGTCGCGAAGGGCGTGATTCCGAGTCGCGAGCGGGCGTTGGACGCGGCCGAGGTGGCGTACCTGGACGGGTGGGTCGACACGGCCGAGGACCGCGCCTGGCTGGCGCCCGATCTCGATACGCTGCTGGGGGCGATGGACCGGTTCCATCCGCTGCCGGATGCGCCGGAGTGGAACGACGGCTGGTCCGAGTGGCTCTATTTCAACGGGCGTGCGGGCGAGGCTGACTTCTACCTGACCTTCCTTGTCGGTTCGCCCACCGAGCCGGGGTTGCGCGCCGCCGGGGGCCGGCTCCAGTTGTCGACCGACGAAGGCACGCGAGCGTTCTCGGACAACGTTGCGGTCGACGCCGAGGCGGTGTTGCGGACGGCGCCCAACCTGACCATCGGCTCGAGCCACGTCCGTCTCGAGGACGCAGCTACCGGCTCGCACTAGACCTCCCGGCTGCCGATGTTGTGCTGGGCGAGATCGGCCAGGCGGCG
>CAJWMX010000615.1 GCA_913043805.1 uncultured Acidobacteriota bacterium
CCGGTCGCGCATCCCAGGAACTGGGGAACAGTCTGCCGTTAGGGTTCCCGAATCGAGGCGGCATCACCGGGCGCGCCGGCGCTGCAGAAGGCCAGGGGCCCTCCGGCCTCGACCCACGCGCGCTGCCCGAAGAGAACGCCGCGACCGCGGTCAATCTTGGTGTGGGCGCCGCGACCTCCGCGCTGGGCCTGACGATGGGCACCGTGAACGGCGGGCTGAACCTCGACGTCGTCCTGTCGGCGCTCGAGAGCCAGGGAGAACTGTCGATCATCTCCAGTCCCCGGGTCGTGACCCAGAACAACGTGCAAGCCGAGATCGTTCAGGGCGACCAGATTCCCTATCAGACCGTCGCCAACAACACCGTTACCGTCCAGTTCAAGGACGCCTCGTTGATCCTCCGGGTGACACCGCAGATCACGGCGGCCAACACCGTCATCATGGACGTCGAGCTGGACAATGACTTCGCCGACTTCGGTCGAGCGCTGGGCGATCCACCGATCCCATCGATCGTGACCCAGCGCGCCCGTACCACCATCCAGGTGGCAGACGGCGAGACCACCGTGATCGGCGGCATCTACGAGAACACCACCAGCCAGCGGAATAACCGGACGCCGATGCTGCACCGGATTCCGCTGCTGGGATGGCTCTTCAAGAGCACGGATACCTCCGAGAGCACCGACGAGCTGTTGATCTTCCTGACTCCGCACATCGTGCCGGACTAGGAAGGATGAGTGTGATGCGGGACGACAAACAGAGACAGAAGAGAGGGCAGCGACGGATCGCTCCGGTCGTGGCGGTCTTGGCGCTGACCAGCCTGGCGGGCGCCGCCTGCACCAACGACCTGGTGACGTCATCACGCTCGTCGAGCATCCTCGTCATCGAGCGGATCGGCGCCGCCTTGGGCGGCACCCCGGACGATCCGATCCCGACGCTGCTCAACTCCGACGTGCTGCTGAAGGGCGGAGTGTTCCCCGACATATCCCGGGTGACCACTCGGCTGGCGTTCAAGGCGCCGGGCACCTCCGCGAACCAGACCTCTCCGACGTCGGCCAACGGGGTGACCGTCACCGGCTACCGGGTGGTCTACAGACGCAGTGCCAACCGAAACACGCCCGGGGTCGACGTGCCATACCCGTTCGAAGGTGGCGTGACCATGACCACCATCGATATCGGCACGGCTGAGTTCACGCTGGTCCGGGCGCAGGCGAAGCTGGAAGAGCCGCTGATCTCGCTGTGGAACGATGGGGGAGCCGTGGCGATCTCGGTGGTGGCCGAGGTGACCTTGAGTCGAAGCTGACCGTGCCGACCTACACCCACGCCTACTCGGGGACGATTCCGCGGAACGTCACGCTCACCGTCCGCGACGTCAATGGCGTCGAGGCTTCGATCACGTTGACGGTCGATCCGGACTAGGTCGCGGCAAGGGCGAGATCGATGTCTGAGCAGACCGTCTCACCGGTGGGCGGCCGGCTGGCCGCCCTGCGCCAGCGTCTCGACGCGGCCGAGCTCTCCGCGCTGCTGGTCACCCATCTTCCCAACGTCTTCTATCTGACCGGGTTCTCGGGCTCGGCCGGCGGCGCCCTCGTTACCCCCGACGCGGTCCGTCTGATCGTCGACAGCCGCTATGCCACCGCGGCGCGAGCCGCCGCGGGCTTGGTGGATTCCGGCGTGATCACGGTCGTGGACGTGGATTCATCCTATGAGGTGACGTATCGCGACCTGCTGCGGGCCAGCGGCGCGGCGCGGGTGGGGGTCGAGGCGACTCACCTGACCCTGGCTCAGTACGAGTGGCTCCGCACGGCGTTGGCGGAGGTCGGGCCGGAGCTCGTGTCGTCGCGCGGGCTGGTAGAGGCCGGCAGGCTGGTCAAGGACGCCGACGAGCTCCGCATCCTGACCGAGGCCGGCGCTCGCATTTCGACCGTCATGGATGCCCAGCTGACTCGACTGCGGCCCGGTGCGACCGAGTTGGAGATGGCGGCCGACATCGACCACGCCATCCGACTCGCGGGCTTCGAACGCCCGGCCTTCGACACGATCGTGGCGTCAGGGCCTAATACCGCCTTGCCCCACGCCAGTCCGGGGACCCGGGTGATCGAGAAGGGTGACCTCGTGCTTATCGATTTCGGTGGGGTCGCTCGCGGTTACTGCGTCGACATCACGCGGGTCGCGAGTCTCGGTCCGGCGAGCGAGGAGGCCGTCGGGTGGCATGACGCCGTGCGGGCCGCCCACCAGGCGGCACTCGACGCGGTCTCGGTCGGAACGACGACCGGCGCGGTCGATACGGCGGCCCGCTCCAGCCTGGAGCGGCGCGGGCTCGGGAACGCGTTTTGCCATGGCACGGGACATGGCCTTGGCATCGAGGTGCACGAGGGCCCCCGGGTCGGCCGGCGCCGGGTACCGGACGGGATGGTCGATCCGGAGG
>CAJWMX010000616.1 GCA_913043805.1 uncultured Acidobacteriota bacterium
GACCAGCTTTGCTCTTCCATGGTGTTGCGGGCGTTCACCTCGGCGCCCGCGTCGAGCAGTGCGCGCATGATCCGAAGCCGGTCCAGATTGACGGACACGAACTGATCACTGATGTGCCAGTTGGCGACGTGCACCGCCGACTGGAGCGGCCGGCCGAAGATGTTACCCCGGCGCACCGCTTCGTTGTCCGCCTCGCCATAGCCCAGCTTCCGGATCTCGAGCGGCATCGGCTGCGCCCGCATCCCCTGGACCGTCAACCGGGTCGAGCCCCCCTCAGCGTTCGGGTCGGCGCCGGCGGCCAGCAACAGATCGACCAGGTCCTCGTAGCCATTGACCACGGCCACCAGCAGCGCCGTGGCCCCATCGGGCCGCGACTCGTTGACCTCGGCGCCGGCCGCGAGGAGAGTCTCGACGGCCGCCATGTCGCCCTTCCGCGCGGCAAACAGCAGCGCGCTCGCCCCACTGTTCGACCGCACGTTGATGTCGGCGCCGCGCTCGATCAGTCGCGCCACCACCGCGGCGTGCCCTTCGGCGGCGGCCCACATCAGCGCAGACTGACCGTTCCAGGTCTCCTGTGCGTCGACGTTGGCGCCGGCATCGAGCAGGACGTCGACCGCCTCCACCTGCCCCGACCGTGCGGCGGCGAGGAGCGGAGTCTCGCCGGCGTTCACGGCATGACGCGGGTCGTCCGGGTCGACGCCGATGCCGAGCAGACGCCGCAAAAGGTCCGCGTGCCCCTGCCGAGCAGCCAGCGCAAACGGCGTGACGCCGTAGTCGTTGGGGGCTTCGACATCGGCCCCCGCCTCGATGAGGAGGGTCGCCAGCTCTGGCTGCTCCCGGTAGACGGCCCAGTGCAGGGCCGTCGTGCCATCGCCCTGGACAGCCGTCACATCGGCGCCATCGGCGAGGAGCGACCGCACGGCGGTCAGGTCCCCTTGCTCGGCAGCGTCAGCGACCGGCGTCTGGGCCCAGGCCTGGCCGGCCGCCGACACGGCGAGGCCGATCACAAGGCTCGTCAGCCGGCGCGGGGGTCGACTCGGCATGAATCAGTCGGTGAAGTAGTCCAGATTCTACTATCCGCCGCACCCGAACAGCCACTCATAGACGTAGAGCAGCGCGGCCGCCACCGGCAGCAGCGTCAGGCTGAATGGAAGGTTGGCCCGTCCCAGCGCCCAGTTGCTGGCGCCATACCGGCTGGATAGCACCAGATTGATGCCCGACATCGGGTTCACGGCGCACCCCAGCCCCCACGCCATGGCGAACATCACGGCCACGAAACTGGGGTCATGTTCGATCGCCGGCAGCAACGGCACCAGCACACTGAGCAGGACTATCGGGTGGATGCAGGCCAGCGACGTGAGGATGCAACCGACCAGGACGAGGCTGCCGGTCCAGGCATCGATGCGGTCGAATGGGACCCAGCCCCCGGTGGAGGCGAAGACGGCCACCAGGCCCGCGCCCAGGACGCCAGCACCGAGAAAGAGCGCCAGTTCGCCCCCCATCTGTGGCAGACGCAGCGACACGTACTCGCCGAGCGCCACGCGCGTGCCAGCGAGTCCACCGCGCAGGAGCAGCGTCCCGCCTCCCACCAGCGGCGCGAGCACCGTGATGAGCGTCAACACCGTATAGCCGGTGGTCGTGGCATAGGCGGTGAGCACCGCGGTCCCAAGTACCAGCGGCAGCCACAGGCTCTCGTAGTGGACCGGATAGCCCCGGAAGTTCTCGATGTCGTCGACCCGCCCGCTCCGTCCGTACCACACCAGCAGCGCGAGTGCCGCCATCGCCACCGGTCCGCCGAAGGCCAGCAGCAGCAACGGATTCGATCCGGGCGTGTAGGCCAGCGCGAGCGCCACGCCGCCGATGAACGGTGAGTAGAAGGCCACGGCGGTGAACGACCGGCTGAGCAGCGCCGCCTGGTTCAACCGGAGCGGCGCCTCACGTGACAGCCGATCGGCCATTAGGATGACGGCAGAGATGTTGATAACCGCACCGAACAGGTGCACGCCAAAGAGGCTCTGCAGATAGGTGCCGAACCCACGCGGCAGCTCCGGCTCGTCGTCGCTGACTGGCGTGTTCAGCAGTCGCAGCAACGTGATGCCGGCGAGCATCGACAGGATCGGCTGGTTCTGTCCGAGTATCCGATCGAGATCGAGTGGCACCCCCTGACCGAGGGCCCAGAGCAGCATGACGACCCCGGCCAGCATGAACGCCACGGTCTGCCACCGCTGCTGTCGCCCCACCCGGGACCACAGCATCGCCCCCGCCACCCAGGCCAGCAACGGCGCCGCCAACGGCGACACGACCGGCCAGAAGGTCGCCGCCAGGCTGACCACCAGCATCGTCACCAGGCAGATCCCGGCGGCGGGTAGGGCGGGTACGGCGGCAGGCAGGCTTGCGCCCGCGGTGGACT
>CAJWMX010000617.1 GCA_913043805.1 uncultured Acidobacteriota bacterium
CGCTGGAATCCAGGGCGGACAGGTCATCGGGTCGAGCGACGACTTCGGCTACAAGGCGGCCGAGCAGCGGATTTCGCCTCACGACTTCCACGCGACCATGCTGCACCTGCTGGGCATGGACCATACGCAGCTGACCTATCGCTACAACGGCCGAGACATGCGGCTGACCGATGTGCACGGGACGTTAATCCCACAGATCGTGGCTTAGGTTTTCGGGCGGGGCGCGCGCCTGGCGGCGTTGCTTCGTCGGTCACATGCTGCCTGCATGCTCCCTCCTTGCGTCTTGCCAGACGCGTGCCGCGCTCCAAAAATGGCCACGGTCCGGTGCAGCGGGGCAGGAGAGCGATGAAGCCAGATGAGCGCTGACTCTGCGGGTCGCGCACGGTTCTGGAGCGCGTTCGGGCCGGGGCTCCTCTGGGCCGCTTCGGCGATCGGCGTGTCGCACCTGGTCCAGTCGACCAGAGCCGGGGCGGTCGCCGGCTTCGGTCTGGCCAGTGTCATCCTGCTGGCCGTCATCCTCAAGTATCCGTTTTTCGAATATGGACCCCGTTTCGCGGCGGCCACCGGCACGAGCCTCATCGAGGGGTACGCCCGAGTGGGGCGGTGGGCACTGTGGCTCTATCTGGTCATCACCCTGCTCACCGCGGGCGTCATTCAGTCGGCGGTGGTGATGTTCACGGCCGTGCTGGTCGGGTTCGCCTTCGGCCTGGACCTGTCGGTGGCCGTCATCGGAACGCTCGTCATGATCGGCTGTGGGTTGTTGCTGTGGCGCGGCCGGTTTCGGGCGCTGGACTGGTCGATCAAGCTCATCCTGCTGTTACTGGCTGTCTCGACCGTCTTCGCGGCGGTGGTCAGCCTGCCTCGCGCGGACTTCTCGACCCTCGCCCAGTCTCCATTCACCCTCGTCGGGGGGGTGGTGCCGTTCGCATTTCTCCTGGCCCTGGTGGGCTGGATGCCGACGGCGATCGACGTGGCCGCCTGGAGCTCGCTCTGGACGCTCGCCAAGAACGAGGCGTCGGGTCAACCGGTCTCGGTCGAGACCGCCCGGCAGGACTTCCTCGTGGGATACCTGGGAACGGCCGCACTGGCGTTCACGTTCCTCGTGCTCGGGGTCGGCGTGATGTACGGTTCGGGTGAGACCTTCGCCGAAGCGGGGCCCACCTTCTCGACCCAACTCGTCGATCTCTATGGCGCGACGCTCGGGGAGTGGACCCGGCCCATCGTGCTCGTCGCCGTGGTGACGACGATGTTGTCGACCTCGCTGACGGTCATGGATGGGGCGCCGCGGACGCTGGAACGCACGCTGCATGTGCTCCGGCACGGACCCGAGTCGCGGGCGCCGTCGACCGGTCCGGTGTACTGGGGTGCGCTCGTCAGTCTCACGGCTCTGACCTCCGTGGTGCTGGTGCTCTTCGTCGGGAACCTCACCGCCATGGTCGACTTCGCCACCACCGTGTCCTTCTTGACCGGTCCGGTGCTGGGCTACCTCACCCTACGCGTTGTGACGTCCGAGCAGATGCCGGCTCGCTACCGGCCGGGCATTGCCATGCGAGGGCTTTCCTGGGTCGGTCTCGTGCTTCTCGGGGGGACCGGCCTCTTCTATTTTGCGGGGCTACTCGGATGAAGATCGCGATCGCGTCGGACCACGCTGGCTACACCTACAAAACCATGTTGGCCTTATGGTTGCGAGACAGGGGGCATGAGGTCGTGGACTACGGCACCGACAGCGAGCAGTCGGTGGACTATCCAGACTTTATCCGCCCGGCGGCTGAGGCCGTCGCCAGCGGTACGTGCGAGCGAGGCATCGTGCTCGGAGGTTCTGGCAACGGCGAGGCCATGGTGGCCAACCGCGTATCGGGCGTGCGTTGCGCGCTGTGCTGGAACGTCGAGTCGGCGCGGCTGGGGCGGGGGCACAACGACGCGAACATGATCTCGCTCGGTGAGCGGATGGTGACCGAAGACATCGCCCGGGCGATTGTGGAGGCGTGGCTCGAGTCACCCTTCGATGGTGGCCGTCACGCGCGTCGTATCGCCAAGATCGATTCTCGTTAGCCTGGCCTAGCCGAAGTGACGAAGGCTGGACGTCAACCCACGTCAATTCGCGGTCAGCTCGTCGTAGACGTCCTGCAGGCGCACCGGCGCGAGTGGCCAGCCCAGGTCCTCGGTGTCGACCTGGTCGGCGATGGTGTCGCGGGTGGCTCCGTTTTCGATCGCCGTCTTGGCGCGATCGAGCACTTTCTCCACGTTGTCGCGAAATGTTCTAACGTGGTCTTTGGTGAGCGTTTCGCCGTGGCCTGGGATCACGGTGTCGAAGTCCAGGGCCAGCACGCTAGTCAGGGTTGCGGGCCATTCCCCCGCGCTCCCGCCGTTCCGAATGTCCCAGAAGGGGGCCAGTGTGCTCCCGTCCA
>CAJWMX010000618.1 GCA_913043805.1 uncultured Acidobacteriota bacterium
CACGGGCGGCGTCTTCAATAGCCTGCATCCGCTCCCAGGCCTGCGTCACCGTCTCGTGCCGCGAGCCGTCGTTAGCGCGTTCGGACGGCGCTTCGGTGCGCGGCGTCTCGGGGGCTGGTTCGGGTGTGGACTGCGAAACGTCCGCCTCGGTTTCACCAGGGATGCCGGCGTTCTCCAGGGCCACCTTCGACCGGGCGCAGGAGCTCGTCTCCGGTCTCTGGACCCCGGTGTGGGTCTGCCCTTCGTGTGGTCGTCCCTTTGCGCAGCTCAACCAGTCTCACTCCTGCGGCGGTGCATCTGTGCGCCGCTATCTGGAGGGGAAACCGGCGAAGGCGATCGCCTTGTATCGTCGGTTCGCCGAGCTCGTGCGTCGTTGTGGCCCGGTGGCGATCGTGCCCGGCTCGCGTGGGATCGCGTTCCACGTCAGAACGACGTTCGCCGCGATCGATCGTTTGACGGCGCGTAGCCTGTCGGCGTACGTCGTGCTGGACCACCCCCTCGAGCACCCACGGTTCACCAAGGTCGATGTGCGTTCTCCCCAGCACTGCGTCCACCATTTCTGGGTGCAGGCGCTCGACAAGCTCGATGATGACGTCGCCCGCTGACTGGCCGCCGCCTATCGTCTGAGTCGCTGACCCGTCCCGATGTCCCGTCCGCCACCGTGGTACGATCGGGACATGACCCGATTCGGTCTGACATGCCTCGCCCTCTCCTTGTTTCTTCCCGTTGCGTCGCTGGCGCAGCCGTCCCTCCGATATGACGCGCCGACGGAGTGGGTCGAGTCGCCGTCTCGGTCACCGATGCGGGTCACCCAGTTCGCCCTGCCGCGCGTGCCCGGCGATCCGGAGGACGCCGAACTGGTGGTCTTCTACTTCGGTGGTGCGGGGGGAAGCGTCGACGCCAACCTGCAGCGCTGGATCGGGCAGATGGAACAGCCTGATGGGCGTCCCTCGTTCGAGGTAGCTGCCACCACCGGCTTCGACGCCGCCGGGTTGGCGGTGACGCTGCTCGAGGTGCCGGGCACCTATGTGGCGGCGGTCCGACCAGGCTCGACCGAGCGCTTCAACAAGCCGGACTACCGACTCATGGCCGCCGTCGTCGAATCACCGTCCGGACCGTACTTCTTCAAGCTCGTCGGACCCGATCGCACCGTGGAGCGTTGGGACGAGGCGTTCACGACGTTCCTCAGAAGCGTGCGCGTCGAGTGAGTGCATGATCGCGACCCGGCGCCAGGCAGTGGACACGGCCGGGCAGGGAGATGTCCACGACCTCACCGAGATGGTGGGGCGGATAGTGGCCGAGTCGGGGTGTGGGTCCGGCTTGGCGACGGTGAGTGTCATCGGGTCCACCGCGGCGTTGACCACCATCGAGTGCGAGCCGGGCGCGGTGGCGGATTTCAACGGGCTGCTCGACACCCTGGCGCCGCGGGATGTGCCGTATGCACATCATGAACGCTGGGGCGACGACAACGGATCCAGCCACGTCCGGGCGGCGCTCGTGGGGCCGTCGCTCAGCCTGCCGTTCGAGGATGGGCGGCTCATTCTGGGCACCTGGCAACAGATCATCCTCATCGAATGTGACACCCGCCCCCGGCAGCGACCCCTGGTTGTGCAGGTGATGGGCGAGTAGCCTGGTCGCGATACATGCTCGACTTCCAGAAGCACACGCTCGACAACGGTCTCGACGTCATCCTCCATGAGGACCACCGATGTCCGATTGTGGCGGTGAACCTCTGGTATCACGTCGGTTCCAAGGACGAACGGCCGGGGCGGACCGGGCTGGCCCACCTCTTCGAGCACCTCATGTTCGAGGGCTCCGCGCATCACGACAGCGGGTTCTTCGAGCCGCTACAGCAGGCTGGGGCCGCTCTCAACGGGTCGACCAACTGCGATCGTACCAACTACTGGGAGGTCGTCCCGGCTCCGGCGCTGGAGCTCGCCCTGTGGTTGGAGTCCGATCGGATGGCCCACCTGCTGCCAGCATTGACGCAGGAGAAGTTCGAGAACCAGCGGGACGTCGTGATCAACGAGCGACGGCAGCGCTACGAGAACCGGCCTTACGGGATGGTGTCGATGGCCCTGATGGCGGCGCTCTTTCCGCCTGAGCACCCCTATCATTGGACGACCATCGGTGAAACCGCCGATCTTCGGGCCGCCACGCTCGACGATGCGCGGGCCTTCTTCGAGCGCCACTACCATCCGGCCAACGCGTCGCTGGCGGTGGCCGGTGACATGAACCCGGAGGAGACACTGGCGCTCGTGCACCGGTACTTCGCCTCCATCGAGGCGGGCGAGGCGTCACCGACGCTGACGCCGCCTACCGCCAGGGAGTCGTTCGACGATGAGCTGGGAAGGCGTCTTCTGCTCGAGGACCGGGTGGAGCTGCCCCGCCTCTATCTCGCCTGG
>CAJWMX010000619.1 GCA_913043805.1 uncultured Acidobacteriota bacterium
GGACGTCTCCGCGATCGTCGAAACGGTGGGGGCGGAGGCGGGCGCAGGGGATCTTGTCGTCGTGATGTCCAACGGCGCCTTTGGTGGCATCCATCAGAAGCTGCTCGACAGGTTGGCGGCAAACGAGGGACTGTGACGCCGCCAGAGATCGATGGCGGCGGAAGCGCTGCGGCCGCGTGGCGGGTCTGGCGTTGTGGTGACGCGGCGCTGGCCGTCGGGTGTGACGCCGAGCTCAACCCGGATGTGAATGCGAAGGCGGTCGAGATCGCGCGACAGGTGCGGGCGGCGGGGTTGGCGGGAGTCAGGGATGTCGTGCCGACCCATAGTGCGGTGACCGTCTACGTCGATCCGCTCGTAGCCGATACCGCCGCCCTGTCGGACCGACTCCGCCGATGGGCCGCCTCGGCTGAACCTGAGACGTTGCCCGGGCGGGAGCTCACGGTGGGTGTCCGCTATGGCGGACCGGGTGGCCCGGACCTCGGGGCGGTCGCCGCGTTCGCCGAGTGCTCGCTCGACGAGGTGGTGCAACGTCACGCGGCCGCTCGCTATCGCGTGTTCATGCTGGGTTTCCTGCCTGGGTTTGCTTACATGGGAGTTGTTGACCGTCGCATCGCGATGCCTCGGCGCCAGACGCCTCGGGTGGCGGTGCCGGCTCGCGCGGTCGGGATCGCCGGTCGCCAGACCGGTATCTATCCCGCGGTTGCGCCCGGGGGGTGGCAATTGATCGGGACCGCGGAGCTCGAGCCGTTCCGCCTCGATGGAGAGCCTGCGTGCGTCTTCCGGCCGGGAGATCTCGTTCGGTTCGAGCCCCGGTCCGTGGAAGCCCCATGATGGTGCGGGTGGTCGCGCCGGGGCCGATGACCACGGTCCAGGATCTGGGACGTTGGGGGCACCAGGCCCTGGGCATTCCGGTCTCGGGGGCGATGGACACCTGGTCGCATCGTGCGGCGAACCAGCTGGTGGGCAACCCGCCCGAGGCCGCCACGCTCGAGGTCACATTGGCCGGGCCAACGTTGGAATTCAGCGCCGGTACGACCATCGCCGTCGGCGGCGCGAGGTTTTTGTTGGAGGTCGAGGGCCAGGCGGCACCGAGCGGACGTGCCGTGTCCCTGTCGCCCGGCGGTCGGCTGGCGTTCGGTGCGCTCACCGCGGGCGCGCGTGCGTATGTGGCGGTGGCGGGCGGGTTCGAACTGCCGAGGGTCTTCGGCAGTCGGAGTACCGATCTGGCGAGTCACTTTGGAGGGCTGGAGGGGCGCCCGCTCCGAACCGGTGACTCATTGAACGTCGGTGTCGCTTCGGGCGCCGCCAGGCCGGGCCGCAAGCTGCGGCCGCCCTTTCCGCTCCCGCGGGGGGGCGCCGTGCTTCGAGTGCTGTGTCAACCGGAGGCCGACGCGAGCCTGTATCCACGGCTGTTCGGTCAGCGGTTTCAACTTGGGCCTACGTCAAATCGGATGGGGTACCGGCTATCGGGGCCGTCCCTCGCGTCGGCCGATCCCGCCGGCGGGTTGTCGGCGGCGACGCCCGTCGGCACGATTCAGGTGCCGCCCTCAGGCGATCCGATTCTGTTGATGGCTGACCGACAGACGACCGGTGGGTATCCGGCGCCCGCGACGGTCATCTCGGCTGACATCGGGGTGGCGGCCCAGCTCGCGCCAGGGGACTGGGTTGAGTTCGCGCCCTGTAGCTACGCCGATGCGCGTGCGGCGCTGGCGGCGCGCGAAGACGCGATCCGGCACCAGATGAACGGGGCAGTGTGAGGTGATGGGAACGCCCGACACGGTTCCAGCTCGCTTGAGGTCGCTCTTCGGGGCTCGGGTGCGGCCCGACGCGTCTCTGGTGCCGTTCACCACGTTCCGGACGGGAGGCCCCGCCGACTGGCTCCTGGAGACGGACCGACCCCAGGATCTGGTCGCGGCGATTCAGGAGACCGCCCGGCTGGGCCTGCCGTTGACCGTGCTCGGCGGAGGCTCGAACGTACTCGTCGGGGACGGGGGGGTGCGCGGTCTGGTCGTCCGGTTGCGACACGGGCGGCTGCATGCGCCGCGCCGAGATCGCGTGCGTGCCGACGCCGGGGTCACCATCAACGGCCTGGTGCGCTGGACGATTCAGCGGGGTCTGGCTGGACTGGAGCGCTGGGCCGGCACACCGGGGACCGTGGGGGGCGCCATCCGCGGCAACGCGCACTTCGACGGTCGACTGGTGGGTGATATGGTGACCACGGTTGGCCTGCTCGATGACACGGGGAGCTGTCTCGAGGTGCCAGCGGGCGACATGGCGTTCGGATACGACGACAGCCGGGTCCAGCACACGCGCGAGATTGTGTCCTGGGCCGAGTTCCGGGTGGCGCCCGGCGACCCCGTGGCCCTCCGCCAGGCGGCCCGCGAGTCGTTGGCCTTCCGCAAAC
>CAJWMX010000620.1 GCA_913043805.1 uncultured Acidobacteriota bacterium
CGGAACCGACCGAGAATGCGCCACCGGTGAGTCCCCTCGGCTCGGAGCCGGACGTCGCACTGGCCGGGGCGCCGGCCCCGGCTCGCGACACAAACGAAGCGGTGCTGACCGCGCTGGCGCGCGCCGAAGAGGCCCGACTGGCGCGCGAGGCCGATGCCGCCGCCGCGGATCCATTTCCGGACGTCGGCGACGGTACCTTTCTGGATCGACAGTTCGGCGCCCGCTGGACGGTGCAGAGCGAACCGGCGCGGGGCGCCGACGGACTCCTGTGGACCGAGGCCAACGACCACTGTAACCGCCTCAGCCTGGGCGCCCGAGCCGACTGGCGACTGCCCTCGCAGCTCGAGCTCGACACGCTTCTGCAGCGACTGCCCCCAGACCGATATCCCTGGGGATTGACCCTCTGGAGCGCCGACCGGGAGCCGGGCAACCCGAATCGTCTGTGGGTCTCCAGCTCGCCCCTCTACGCCCCCGCCTGGTCGACGGCGGTCCGCGACAACACCGGCCGTCGCCTGACACATCGCGCGGTCTGCGTGACCGGACCGTGAGCCGCGGCCTCTGGTACGGCGTGGCCGCCCAGACGGTCTGGGGGCTGTCGCCGCTCTACTGGAGGCAGCTTGCCGACGTCCCCCCGCCTCTTCTGATCGCCCACCGCGTCGTCTGGTCGCTCGGCACGCTCGCGGTATTGCTGCTTGCCACCGGCGCCGTTTCGGCTCGAACGAAGGTGCTGCGACCGACCACCGTGCGGACCTGCCTGTCGGCGGCCATCCTCATCGCCATCAACTGGTTGACCTATATCTGGGCCGTCACGACCGGCTATATCGTCGAGGCGAGCCTGGGGTACTTCATCACGCCGCTGGTCAGCGTGGCGCTCGGCGTGCTCGTGCTACGTGAACGGCTTCGCCCGACGCAGTGGACCGCGGTCGGCATCGCCACCAGCGGCCTGGCCGTGCTGACCTGGTCAACCGGGACCCTGCCGTGGATTGCGCTGGTCCTGGCCAGCAGCTTCGGTGTGTACGGCCTGGTCAAAAAACGGGCGCCGCTCGGTCCGCTGGACGGACTCAGTGTCGAGACCGGCCTGCTGTTCCTACCGGCCGTGGGCGTGATTGTCTGGGGCGGACTGGGCGACACATCATCGCTCCAGACGAGTTGGACCGGCCTGTTCCTCCTGGGCTCGACCGGCGTGATGACCGTGCTGCCGCTCGCCCTCTTCGCGACAAGCGTGCAGCGGATCCCACTGGCGCACGCCGGCTTGATCCAGTATCTGGCGCCGACGCTGCAGTTCTTCCTGGGGGTGTTCGTCTACGAAGAGCCGTTCGGCCCGGCCGAGCTTGGTGGCTACGCTCTGGTCTGGACGGCGGTGGTGATCTTCGCCGGCGAGGGCCTCCGTGCCTCTCGACAGCACCTGGCTGACGGCGACGCCTAGCGTGTCACCTCGGCCTCGACCAGCTGTGCGATCGCCGCGAGCGTGGTCTGCGCCGCATTGAGCCCAAGCCGGAAGTCGTCGTCCGTGAAGGTGACATAGAGATCGGTGGGCTGGTGCCAGTGCGGGTCCCACCCGGCCCCGATGTGCATCCCCCGTTCGTTCTCCCTCAAGCTGATCGACGGGGTCACGTCCATGAACGGCGTGGAGTCGGTGTTGGTCATGTGCGGACCGACCGCGGCGGGATAGTCGGTGGCGTACATGTCGTTGGCCGCCTTGAAGACGAACGCCAGATCCCGAGACGCCTCGGCCAGTTCGGAGTTCGCCTGGAACTCGATGTTGACGTCCGCCTCAGGCCGTTGGTCAAGGCTGACTTCCCCATCCGGCCCCGGCGCGCCATGATCGAACAGCATCATGTCGTGCTGGATCATCCCGAGCCACCGCGGCTCGGGATAGCGCCCCGACCCGGGCGGATCCTCCCGGCCCTGCCGCTCGCGCCGCTGCTCCACATAGGCGCGACTGCCGTTCAGTCCGGTCTCCTCGTTGTTCCAGAGCGCGAACCGGATGGACCGCGCGGTCTGCACATCGGGCGCGCTGAAGATACGGGCCAGCTCCATGACGATAGCGGTACCCGAACCGTCATCGTTCGCGGCCTCACCGAAACCGTGCCCATCCATGTGCGCGCCGATGATGTACATCTCGCCTGGATTCGTCGTCCCGACCTTCGTGCAATAGACCTCTGACCGTGGACCGTTGGTCGGCTCCTCCCGGTTGAGCTCGCGAAGCCGCTCGTCGGGCTGCATCATCGGGTCGCGCACCACGCCGGTTCGGCGCCGGTATCCGAAGATCGAGCTCCCGCCCGGTCCCGACCCGTTCCGTCCAACCCGACCGCCGGTCGATGTCGGCTCGGTCGGATTGAGCGGAGGCCGCGTGCCGGCGGGACGACGCCCCGTCGGCGTACGCGGCGCCGGGT
>CAJWMX010000621.1 GCA_913043805.1 uncultured Acidobacteriota bacterium
TAGAGATAGCCGTCGGCGTCGGCGAGCCTGATATCACCGGTGTGGAGCCACCCGTCGGCGTCGATCATGTCGGCCGTCGCCTCTGGGTTGTTCAGGTAGCCCTTCATCACCTGCGGACCACGAATCCACACTTCTCCCAGCTCGTCGGTGCCGGCATCTTCGTTGGTTCCTAGATCGACCACCCGGTATGCGGTGTTGGGGAGCGCCACACCCACCGATTCGAGCCGCACTTCGCGGTCGCGTCCGTTGGCGTGCGTCACCGGGCTGGTCTCGGTCAGCCCGTAGCCCTGGCGCAAGAGCAGGCCGTGTCGGTCCACGCAGGCCTGCGCGACCGGGGCGGGCAGCGGAGCCGCGCCCGAGAGAATGTCGGTGAGCTTGCTGATGTCGTAGTCGTCCACCAGCGGATGCTTGGCCAGCGCCAGCACGATCGGCGGTACCAGATACGCCATGGTGACGCCGTGCTTCTGCAGCAGCTCCAGGAACTGCTCGAGGTCGAAGCGGGGCATCGTGACCGTGGTGGCGCCGGCCCGAAGGGCGCCGCTCATGATCACCACCATCCCGTAGATGTGGTAGAACGGCAGGATTCCGATCAGTACCTCGGTGTCCTTGAGCTGCTCGACCGAGTGGGTCTGGCAGAGGTTCGACACTAGGTTGTGGTGGGTCAGCATGACCCCCTTCGGCAGGCCCGTGGTGCCGCTCGAATAGGGCAGGGCCACCAGGTCTTCCTTGGCGTCGATCTCAACCTCCGGCACCCTGCCGTCGCTGGAGGCCAGCTCGGCGAACGGGGTGGCGCCCTCGGCTTCGCCGAAGACGAAGATCTCACGCACATCGGTGCCCTCGGCCGCCTCCTTGGCCTTCTCCACGAACGGAGGCACGGTCACCAGGAACTTGGCGTTCGAATCCTTGAGCTGCTTCTTGAGCTCGCCTGCCGTATATAGCGGGTTGACGGTGGTGTTGATGCCGCCGGCCCGGGCCACGCCCATGAACGCCACCGCATACTCAGGCAGGTTCGGGCTATAGATGGCGAAGACATCGCCCTTCTTGAACGCGCGCGCCGCCAGGCCGGCGGCCGTTCGGTTCACCGCCGCTTCCAGCTGCGCATAGGTCAGGGTCCTCCCGGTCGGACCGTCGAGCAGGGCCGGTTTGTCGGCGAACTGCTTGGCTTTCTCGAAAACGAAGTCCGGCAGCGGCACTTCGGGGATGTCGACATCGGGGTATGGGCTGCGATAGCTCATGCTCGTCTCCGCGCGATCCGGCCCCCGGGCCGGGGCTGTTCAGGCTGTGAAGCTATAGCTTAGCTGATTCCGCTGTGGCGAGCCCCGGGCTTCCTCCCGTCTCCTTGAGCATCACGAGATACAGGTGCCCCCGTCGACCGGAATCACCGTGCCGTTGGTATAAGCCCCGGCCCTCGACGCCAGGTAGATGGCGATGCCCGCCATTTCTTCCGGCCGACCGATCCGGCCCAGCGGGCAGTTCTGCTCGATCTGATCCTGGAAGTTGGCCAGTGACGCCTCGGTCATCTTGCTTTCGAAGAAGCCGGGCGCCACCGCGTTCACCGTGATCTGCTTGGAGGCGAGCTCGACGGCCAGTGTCCGCGTGAGGTGATGCACGGCCGCCTTGCTGGCCGAGTAGGGGAAGGTGCCGGTCTGGAGCACAGTCGGCACGTGCAGGCCATCCATCGAGCCGATGTTGATGACGCGGGCCGGATTCTGGACCGAGGCGGAGCTGGTCAGCAAGGGGGTCAGATCCCGAGTTAAGAAGAAGAGCGCCGTCACGTTCAGCTCCAGCACCTTCCGGAACCCGCTCTCGGGGAACTCCTCGTACGGTGCGCCCCAGGTGGCGCCCGCGTTGTTCACGAGGATGTCGAGGTGGTCCGTCTCCTCCGAGAGCGCCGCCACCAGCCGTGACCGGTCGGCGTCATCCGCGACATCGGCCGGGAGCGAATGGCATGGACCGAGCGACGACAGCTCGGCGGCCACCGCGTCGCACACCTCGGCCTTGCGTGACGAGATGTAGACCGTAGCGCCGGCCTGGAGGTAACCCTCGGCAATCAATTTGCCGATGCCCCGCGAGCCGCCCGTCACGAGCGCGGTCTTGCCGGAGAGATCGAACAGTGTCGAGACGTTGATGGCATTCGTGTCCGTCATGGCGCATCACCATATCAGCCCGGCCGGCATCCCGGCCCCTTCTTCCATGTAAGATCGCCCGGTTCCCCAATAGAGCGGTTTACGGGCCTTCCGGGCCGGGTCGCCCAGTGCGCGCAAAGCCCAAAGCCCAAAGTCCAAAGTCCAAAGCCGATGAGCTCTCCGCGCTAGTCCCTCCTCTCCAACCTCGGCGCCGGCGGTATGGGCGAGGTGTGGCTGGCTGAAGACACCCAGCTGGGGCGGAAGGTC
>CAJWMX010000622.1 GCA_913043805.1 uncultured Acidobacteriota bacterium
CTCCTGGCGACCACGGTGCTGGTGGCGGTGGGCTGCGCCTCGGCCCCGCCCGTGGATCCCCCCGCGCTCGCCGTGGAGACGCCGGCGGCGTGGACCACCGACGCTGGCGCCGGAGCGTTGCCCGAGCTCGACTGGTGGACCGACTTTGGTGACCCGGGACTGGATGCGGTCATCGACAGCGCGCTGAGCAACAACTACGACCTGCAGGCGGCGGCCGCTCGTCTCGACCAGGCTGCCGCGGACTCCCGCATTGCGGGCGCGGACCTGTTGCCCACCGCCCAGGTGGGCCTCAACGGATCGAAGCGAAAACAGAACTTCATCGGATTTCCGATCCCCGGCGCCGAGGATCGGGTGCTGAGCACGATCTTCTCGAACTATGGCGTCTCGCTCGACGTCGCCTGGGAACCGGACCTGTGGGGACGCCTCCGGGCCGGCGCGCGCGCGGCCCTCGCCGATCTCCAGTCCAGAGCGGCGGATCTGCGCGCTGCGCAGCTCTCGCTGGCCGGGCAGACCACCAAGGCCTGGTTCGCGGTCGCCGAAGCGCGCCAACAGCTCCGTCTGGCCGAAGCCTCGGTCGATAGCTTCCGCACCTCGTCCGACCAGGTGCGTGATCGGTTCGAGCAGGGCCTCCGACCGTCGCTCGATGTCCGACTGGCGCTCTCGAACCTCGCCAACGCCGAAGCCCTGCGCGAGCAGCGACGCCAGCAACTCGACGCGGCGATCCGGCAGATCGAAGTCCTGATGGGCCGCTACGCCAGCGGTGCCCTCGATGCGCCCGAGGAGCTCCCGGACGCACCGGTCTCGATCCCCGGCGGGCTGCCGGCCGACCTGGTGTCGCGGCGCCCGGATCTGGTCGCGGCCGAGCGCCGGATTGCGTCCGCTCGCCAGCGCTGGCAGGTCGCCCGAGGCGAGCTCTATCCGCGTATCTCTCTCACCGGCAACACCGGGACGGCCACCAGCGCGCTCTCGGAGCTGATCAACGGCAACTTCGGCGTGTGGAGTCTGCTGGGCAACATCGTGCAACCGCTGTTCCAGGGTGGACGCCTTCGAGCCGGGGTGGCTCGGGCCGAGGCGAGAACCGCCGAGGAGCTGGCGGTCTATGCCAACACCGCGCTGCTGGCGTTCTCCGAAGTCGAAACCGCGCTCGCCGCCGAGGAGTTCCTCGCCGAGCGCGAGCGCTTCCTCGCCACCTCGGCCGAGCAGTCACGGGCGGCCGAGGCCCTCGCCGACGACCGGTATCGCACCGGTCTCGATGACTACATCACCGTCCTCGAATCGCAACGGCTGGCTCTGCAGGCCGAAGGCGATCTGATCGCGGCGCGTCGGCAGCGCCTCGAAAACCGTGTCGATCTGTATCTGGCTCTGGGCGGAGGGTTCGACCAGATGTCCGCCACCCGCACCGAAGAATAGCGAAACGAGCGTCAACCGATGTCACGAGTTCTCATTCGCCTCCTGAAGGTCCTTCTCCCGCTGGTCGTGCTGGCGGGCGCCGTCGGCGCCGCCTACGTGATGTACATCAACCGACCGCCGGTCGAAACCCGCGCGCCAGTCATCGAGCCGCCGAGTGTACGCGTGCAGCGGGTGGAGCTGTCGTCGGTCGATCTGACGGTCAGCAGCCAGGGCACCGTGCAGCCGCGCACCAGCAGCCAACTGGTTCCAGAGATCTCGGGCAGCGTCATCGAAGTCTCGCAGTCGTTCGCCGTCGGCGGCTTCTTCGAGGAAGGCGACGTGCTGCTCAAGATCGACCCCTATGACTACCAGCAGGCGGTGATCAGCGGGCGTTCGCAGCTCGCCCAGGCGCAGCTGCGTCTGGCCCAGGAGGAAGCAGAGGCCGAGGTTGCCCGTCGCGAGTGGGAAGAGATCGGACGCGGCGACGCCACCGCCCTGACCCTCCGCCAGCCCCAGGTCGAGGATGCGCAAGCCGCCGTCCTGGCAGCCGAGGCGGCGCTCGATCGCGCCGAGCGAGACCTCGAGCGGGCGGAGGTGAAGGCGCCCTACGCCGGCCGGGTGCAGAGCAAGGATGTCGACGTCGGGCAGTTCGTCAACAAGGGGAACACCGTCGGACGCATCTACGCGGTCGACTCGGCCGAGATCCGACTTCCGCTCCCGGACGAGGAACTGGCCTACGTCGACGTGCCGATGTCCTATCGCGGCGGCCAGCAGCAAGCCGGTCCGCGGGTCACGCTGGTCACCGACTTCGCCGGTCGTCGTCATACCTGGCAAGGTCGGATCGTCCGGACCGAAAGCGAGATCGACCCGGTGAGTCGGATGGTCCACGTGGTCGCGGAAGTCGCCGACCCGTACGCGGCCGGCGACGACCCGTCGCGGCCACCGCTGGCGGCCGGTATGTTTGTGGAGGCGGAGATCAGCGGACGCCGGGTCGATGGCGTGG
>CAJWMX010000623.1 GCA_913043805.1 uncultured Acidobacteriota bacterium
GGGGCAGTCCACGTTCATGGTCGAGATGCAGGAGACCGCGAACATCCTGCATACCGCCACCTCACGCAGTCTCGTGCTGCTCGACGAGATCGGCCGCGGCACGGCGACCTACGACGGGTTGAGCATTGCCTGGGCGGTGGCCGAGCACCTTGCCACCGATCGACGGGCGCGTCCCAAGACCCTGTTCGCCACCCACTATCACGAACTCACTGACGTCGCCGACGCGCTCGAGGGCGTGGCCAACTACCACGTCGTGGCGCGGGAATGGGAGGACGAGATTCACTTCCTGCGGAAGGTGGAACCCGGGCGCTCGGACCGGAGCTACGGTATTCAGGTGGCGCGACTGGCCGGCTTGCCGGACGCCACGGTGGCGCGCGCCAAGCAGATTCTGATCGGACTCGAACGTGACGAGCTGTCCCGTGGGGGGCGCCCGACACTGGCTGGCGAAGACCCCGAGCCACCACCCCAACTCGGTTTGTTCGCTGGAGACTCGGCGTCGCCGACCGTCGTGCAGCGGCTTCGTGATCTCGACATCGATCAGCTGACCCCGCTGGCGGCGTTGACACTGCTCGCCGAGTTGAAGGACGAGGCGGAGTAGGTTTGGCGGAGCGGGTCGCCATCGTAGGGGGCGGATTCAGCGGCCTGCTGTGCGCCTATCTCCTCGAGCAGCTCTATGGTGACCGGGTGGAGGCGCACCTGTTCGAGGAAGCCGATCGCCTCGGCGGGCGGTTGCGTACCACCTCGCTGCCCGAGGTTGGCGGCGACTATGAGGCAGGGGTTGCCGAGCTGTACGACATTGCCGGCAATCCGCACCTGAGGGACCTCGTTCGTCATCTGGACCTCGAGACACGGCGCCTGACCGGCACGCCCTTCTTCGTGGCCCGTGACCAGATCGTTCGGGACGATCGGGATCTTGCGCACCTGCTGGGAGCACGAGGCATCGACCAGCTCCGGCGGTTCTGGGATGAGGGCACACGGTTGCGACCGCCCGAGCGGTATGCGCAGGCCGGGCAGCCCCATGACAACGAGCACCCGTGGAGCAGCCGCACGTTCGAAGAGGTGCTGGCCGAGATCGAGGACCCCGCCGCGCGGTGGTTCACGGCGATGCAGTGCCACAGTGATCTCGCGGCCGAGCCACATCAGACGAGCGGTCTGTTCGGGTTCGACAACCTGCTCATCGACCACCCCGACTACTGCACGATGTATACCCTGTCCGGCGGCAACGAAGGGCTGGTGCGCGCGCTGGCCGAGCGCGTGCGCACTCCCCTGCGTACCGGGGCGGCCGTCGAGGCGATCGAGGCAAACGACGCGCAGGGCCTGCGGGTGCGGGTCGCCACGGCCGAGGACGGGGTCGGTACTCTCGATGTCGACTCGATCGTGGTCACCTTGACGCCGCCGGCGTTGGCCGGCGTCGGGTGGAGCGATCAGCGGCTGGCGTCGGCGATCGACGCCCATCTGCGTCACCACGATCACGCGGCGACGTATCTACGGGTCACGCTGCTCTTCCGCCGCCGGTTCTGGGACGACCGCTTCCCCGAGGACTACTTCGTCAGTGACGCCTTCGACGGTGTCACCGTCTACGACCAGTCCCCCACCCGCGAGGCCGATGCGCACGGCGTCCAGAGCTGGCTCCTCGGAGGCGAGGCGGCCGCGCAGTGGGCGCGACGACGCGATACGGAGGTCGTAGACGCCGTGCGGGCCGCGATGCCCGACGCCTTGTCAGACGCGGAGCGCCATTTCCTGACGGGCGTTGTCGATCGGTGGGAGGGACCGCGCGGCGTTTCCGCGCTCCCGGGCGGCGTGCCGCTGCAGGGACTCGAAACGCGCCACTGCCCCGACCGAAGGTGGCCACAGCTGATCCTGGTGGGCGACTACCTGTACGACAGCACCATCTGTGGTGCGCTCGATGCTGTCTTGTGGGCTGTCACTCGGATCGGCCAGCGGATGGGCGACGCGACCCCGGACCCGCTGTCGGTCTTCAGCCGTCCCGCGGCGTCCGGACCCGACGACCCCGCGTCCGGCTTCTTTCACGACCAGGCGCTCGGCGCCCGACGCTAGCAGCCCGTCGTCGGTGTCAGGCCGCGGGCCAGGCGGGTTCCTGCAGGCTCAGACAGTGCAGCGCGCCAAGCCCCCAGACGAGGTCCACCGCGTGAATCCCCCGCACCTGGCGGCCGACGAACAGTTCGGCCAGCGTGTCCAGCGCCGTCCGGTCCGCCGGGTCATTGAAGGTCGGCACCAGGACGAGCTCGTTGGCGATGTAGAAATTCAGATAGCTGGCCGGCAGGCGTCGCCCCGCGAACCGAAGCGGCCGGGGCATCGGCAGGGTGACGACCCGTAGCCCGCGGCCGCCGGGACGGGCTCGCCGCAGGCGGTTGAGGTTGTCGGCGAG
>CAJWMX010000624.1 GCA_913043805.1 uncultured Acidobacteriota bacterium
CAACAGCCGCTGGGCAGACGAGGAAGTGATCTGGCAGCCGCCGCTCGACTCCTATTCGCCCTCGAGCGACTCGGTGGCCGGTGGTCGAATCGCGTTCGACCCGGACGGGTACGTATTTCTGAGCGTGGGCTACAAGAGTGACGACGGGATTCAGGACCTCGCCTCGCCACACGGCAAGATCCATCGGCTCCACGACGATGGCCGGGTCCCGGCGGACAATCCCTTCGTCGATGTGCCCGGCGCGTTGCCGAGCATCTGGAGCTATGGCCACAGGTCCCCGCAGGGCCTCGAGTTCGATGCCCGCAGCGGTCGTTTGTGGGGAACCGAGCACGGACCCCGGGGCGGGGACGAGCTGAATCTCCTGTTGCCTGGACGCAACTACGGCTGGCCGCTCTTCTCGAACGGACAGAACTACGACGGCACCCTGGTCAACTGGGATGGGCGCCACGGCACCGAGGTGTCGCTCGAGGAGGTCACCCAACCTGTGGTGGACTTCACACCGTCGGTGGCCGTGTCGGCGTTCGTGGTCTATGAGGGCGGCGCCTTTGCCGCCTGGCGCGGAGATCTTCTGGTGGGTTCGCTCAAGGCCGCGGACCTCATCCGGTTTCGAATCGAGGATGGTCAGCTACGCGAGCGCGAGATCCTCATCGAGAACCTGGCACGGATCAGAGACGTTGAGGTCGGTTCGACCGGCGAGCTCTACCTGCTGCTCGAGCATGCCTCCGGCGGTCAGGTTGTTCGGGTCAGGCCCGCTCAGGCGGAACGCTGAGCGGCCGAATGTCGAACAATCAAGAGCTGGGCCAGCAAAGCCAGCACCAAGAGCATCAGGCTCACCGTCAGAGTGAGACTACTGGTCGCCAATGCCGTCGACGTTGGGTAGGAGAACGTCTTCTGGATGGCGGCGACTTTCGCGTCACGAAATCTCACGAATTCTGGATCCGTCGCCATCTCCAGCATCACTCTTCGAGACCGGTATCGCACCAGTCCCGCACTGCTCCACTCATCGGCGTCTTCGATCCCCCACCGTTCAAGCGAATCGAATACCGCGTTTCCGGTCCACAGTGGATAGCTGCCTCGGCGCAGCAGATAGCCGAACACAAAGCGCGAATACTCATTCAGCGACGCTGCGGATGAATCACCAAAGTCCCGTCCGTTGACCGCGACGGGTCTGTCGCGGAGCTGAATGGCATTGACCATGACGACCGGATTGCCGTCGTCTTCTTCCAGAAACCGTCTCAAGCCGATCTCATCTTCATCAGGATGGATTTCCAGGTAGCGAGTAGCCAGCCGTTCGATTTCTTCTTCAGTCAGCGAGCTTGCGATCGCACCATGCCAGATCTGGAAGAGCACGAACATGGTCGCGGCGGCGCCTCATACCAGGAGGGAGTTTCGTCGGTGCTTGCTCACGTGCGATCTCCTAGCTATTCCCTTTTCTCGCGACGACGACGATGCCGAGCGCCCACCGTGGCAGCCAGCGGCCGAGTGGATACAGGCGGCGCATGAGTGACAGGTGCTCTTTCGTGTTGCCGCCCCGTTGCAGGTGGTCGTGGACAGGTGCGGCGCTGAAGAGGTTCTTGAGCCAGAGCTCAAGATAGAGGCCGGACTGCTCCACGACCCGGAAGCCGCTCGCCGGGAGCAGCTCGCCGGTCAACTCCCTGTACGACAGCTCCCGCAGGTGGTCCCGACTGTAGGGACGCTCCATCCCGCCCACCACAGACACCAGTCGGTCTCGGTTCGGTGTGGTGATGATGGCGACCCCACCAGGCTTCAGCACCCGGCCCCATTCGCGCAGAGTAGCCTCGACGTCGGTGACGTGCTCGATCACCTCGCCGGCGAAGAGCGCGTCGACGCTGGCATCGGCCAGGGGCACCGCCGCGGCGTCGAACACGCCCCAGCGTTGGTCCGGCACCTCGAGCGCCCGAGTGTGGACCGAGTCGTAGTTCAGGTCACCCGCGAACACCGTGAAGGGGAAGGTGGTGTCGATGTCCGAGAACAGCGATCGTCCACAGCCGACGTCGACGACCCATCCCCCGGCGGGGATGTGCTTCATGAAGAGCCGTTCGAGACGACCCAGCTTATAGGCGTGGAGGTTTGGTAGAAACGGCGCCTCTTCCGCCGAGGCGTAGCCGTCGGTCGCGAAGTGCCTGGCGTAGAACTGCCGGAGCCCCTCCCGGTCGCTGAACTTCAACAGTGCCGGTTCGATCCGTTGGACCTCTCCCTCGCTGTTCCGGAACACCAGTTCCAGATCGGCGAGTGGATCGAACGGATAGTCGGGGTTTTGCCAGCCGTCGAGGGCACGATAGCTCAAGCCGTCGACCCGGAGCGTGACCGACGCCATGTCGATCGGGTCGAAGTCGAGCGCGAGCTCCGCCCGCCGGTTCCCG
>CAJWMX010000625.1 GCA_913043805.1 uncultured Acidobacteriota bacterium
TGCCCCCAGAGATACATCCGGTCCTCGTCGATGTTGAACTCGTCGCGCACGAGCTCGAAGACGTTCATCACGTCCTGCTCACTCAGCTCGCCGAGGTTCTCCGGCAACGGCTCGGTATCCCCCTCCGCCCGGCGCATGTTCGGCACACCCGGACCGCGGCTGCCATACCAGGCGCGCGGGTGATACCCAAGCGGCGACACCACGATGTAGCCATCGCGCTCCGCCGCGTCGATGAGCCCTTCATACCCCATCATCCAGTCGTAGGGTCGACCGAGCCCGTGCAGAGCCACCATCAGCGGCCAGGGGCGCGAGGCGTCATAGTTCGACGGCACGAAGAGCGCGTAGGGAATCTCCTTGCCCGTCGAGGGGAACGTGTAGGTCCGCCCCTCGACCCGCGGATCGGCCGCCACGACCGACCCTGGTTCCTGCGCCCAGGCGCCTCCGGTCATAAGAGTGAGCGCGAGCGCCGCCACCACGATAGACCTCAACTCCCTCATCTCTCTTCTCCTTCGGTCCGAGTTTGCTGCGGACCATCCGCCGTAGCCTCGGCGAAGGCGGACTGTCTCCTGACTACTTACTGAGAGACAGCCCTGAACATCTCCTCCACTGGCACGATCCGGATCCGATCCTCGTTGATCGGTAGCTCGTAACTCTTGATCGCCTCATCCTCGGCCAGGATGTCCTCACTCACCTCGGTGTTGTAGGTAATGGCAGGCGGCTCGCCCGACAATAGCCCATCCCGGAACGCCTCGGCATCGCTGGTCACGATGGCGATGGCCAGGTTGTCGGCCTGCAGATGCCGCTGCACGGCCGCGTTCACGTCGTCCACCGTCAGCGCCATCAGCCGCGAGCGGATCTCGTCGATGAAGAAATCGGTGCCGTAGAAACGCGAGTCCATCGCATAGCCCAACCGACGACTCGTGGTCTGGACGTAGAGATTGGCGTAGTTCACCAGATACTCCCGCGTCGCCTCGAAGTCCTCCGCCGAGAGCCCTTCGTCCACCAGCAGCGCCAGCTCCCGAACCGCCTGCCGCAAGGCGAAGGCGGCGTTGTGGTGCGGCACGGGCCGGATCCAGATGCTGAAGAACTGCTGTCGACGCGGGATGTTGGGCACCGGGAAGGTCGAGCCACCGTCCTGGATGAACTGCTCGATGTAGGAGTAGTCGCCGTAGTTCAACCCACGAAGCCCGCGCATCTGGTTCATCAGCCGTCCGTTGAAGGTGCGGTGCTCGCCCAGATACGAGTTGGCCACCATCAACGGATAGAAATCGTCGTCGGCCCGCGTGATATCGAGCGGGAATCCGATCGAGATGGCGGTGGCGATCGCCTCTTTCTCGACGAACAGGAGCTCGTGTCCCTGAGGCTGTCGGGGCTCAGGCAGCGAGCGGTCCCCGCCGTCGCCCGCCGGAAGCGCCGCCGCCAGATCGGCCTCCACGCGCGCCAGGAAGCCATCGGGGTAGCCGCCCCCCACGCCCACCATCAGGTTGTCTCGGGTATAGCGAGCCGCGTGAAACGCGCCGACATCCTCGAGGGTGATGGCCGCCAGCCCTTCCTCGGTGCCCATCTCGGTGGCCGCGTAGGGATGTCCCTCGTAGAGCCAGGCGTTGAGCGCCTGCTTGCCGAGTTCCTCGTCGTTGTTGCCTCGCAGCCCGGACACGATGGCGTTCGAGAGAAAGGCTCGATTCCGCGCGAAGTCGGCCTCGTCGAGCCGCGGCGCCACGATCAGGTCGCGGAAGATCTCGTAGAACGGCTCCAGATGGTCGGCATGCACTTCGCCGATGACGGTCGTCACCTCTTTGTCGGCCTGGGTGCTGATGCTGGCCGCCCACGGATAGAGGGTGGTGGTCAGCTCCTGGTAGCTGAGGTTCGCCGTGCCGCCTTGCCCGATCATCAGCGCGGTCAGGGCGTTGAGCCCCTCGCGACCAGCAGGGTCATCGATGGACCCGGCGTCGAACATCACCCGTAGCGTGATCAGCGGTGAGTTCGGCGCGGGCAGAGCCACACGTTCCGTCGCCGGCGGCGCCATCGGCATATCGGCCGCGCACGCCGCCATGGTCAACGCCAAGCCCAAGGCGGACAGCCGAGTCGTGGTTCGCCGGGTCATTACTCGGCCTCCTGGGTCAGGACCACGATAGTCCGGTTCGTCTCGGCGAAGTATTTGGCCGCCATCGCCTGGACATCGTCCGCCGTCACCTGGTCGTAGAGCGCGTAGACCCGGTTCACCGTCTCCGGATCTCCGGTCAGCTGCAGGTAGTGGCCGAGGGTCTCGGCGATCGGCCCGGGGCTGTTCAGCCCGCGGGCGAACGAGTAACGCATGGCCGACTTCGTATCGGCCAACAGCTGCGCATCGACCGGCTCGCTCTTCATCCGTTCGAT
>CAJWMX010000626.1 GCA_913043805.1 uncultured Acidobacteriota bacterium
GGGCGAGGCGGGTACGGTGGGTGGTCATGGCGACGTCCCGGCAGCGCCCGGTCGATGGAGCCCCCTTGCCCTCACGGTATCGCGGCGCTGAGTACGAACGCAAGGCGGGTCGGGCTCAGGCCTGGTCGGACGTCTCGCGGCCGGTGGTGTCGACGATCAGCTCGCAGCCCGATTCACCCGTGGCCCGGCACTTCGACGACTCGGCCGCCCCCTCCAGCCCGAAGACCTCCAGGCACCGTTCGATGACGGCGCCGTAAAAGCGGCACATCGGCAACTCTGTCGGCTCACGGACCTGGCAGAAGAGCGAGTCCTCCACCGACACCACCGCCACCCCGCGTCGCACGCGATACTCGAGACGCACCTCATCATGGAGTCTGCGGACGACCCGGTCGGCCAGACCAAGCACGCCGCGAACCCGGAGTGGCCGCGGCAACTGGTTCAACATGGCGCGACGCGGACCCGACAGGGTGTCCAGTGTCCAGTCGGTGGTGTAGCGCCCGGCCTGGAACATGACCGCGTCATAGGCCGCCCCCTCCTCGCGAAGAAAGCTGATGACGGCGGTCACCCGCGCACGGCCCAGCTGTCCTTCTCGAATCCGTTTGGGGGTGATCCAGCTTTCGTAGAACTCGACGCGGGTGGGCATCAGCTCCGTGATCGCCTGATGCAACCCGCTGGCGAGGGCGCGTCCGATTTGCGGTTCCGACATGGAAAACGGGGGATCTGCTAAGGTACGTTCCCGGTGACTGCCTCGCTGACCGCGGCCATCATCGCGGGCGGTCGGGCACGCCGGCTCGGGGGCCGCTCGAAGAGCGATCTGGCCATCGACGGCACGCGTATCATCCACCGGCAGCTGTCCGTCTTGGGACAGGTCGCCGAGCACATCCTGATCGTCACGAACGACTTGCACCGCTTCCGGACGTCAGGACTGCGGGTGTGCGCGGATCTTATACCGGACGCCGGACCTCTGGGTGGGCTCTATACGGCACTGACGCGGTCCCCCACCCCGCACACGCTTGTGGTGGCCGCCGACCTGCCGTTTCTGCATGGTCCGATGCTCCGCCATCTCCACCACCGGCTGGGTGACGCCGAAGCCGTCGTGCCACGTGACGACCACCGGCTCCAGCCGTTGTGCGCGGTCTACGATGGCCGGTGCGTGCCGAAACTCCGGGCCCGGCTCGATGCGGGCCGCCTCAGTGTGATGGAGATGATCGACGACCTCCGGGTGACGACACCCGGCCAGAACGAGATGAGCGCCTTCGGGCGCCCGACGCGACTGTTCCACAACGTCAATACACCCGAGGACCTGGCCCGGGCCACCACCCTGGCCGGAGACCACCCCGTACCCGTCCATCCGGATCGCTCATGATTCTGCCGCTCCACATCCAGTTCCGAGAACGGATTCTCAACACGCTTCGCGACCGCTATTCGCTCGACGAGGCCTCCCTGCCGTCGGTGGTCATCGAGTATCCGCCGCAACGACGGATGGGCGACCTCGCCGTCACGGTGGCATTCGAGCTGGCCCGTATCCTGCGGAAGGCGCCCCGCGTCATCGCCCAGGATATCGTCGAGACGATCGGCGCCGAGAGCGATCTCGGCCGCCTCGAAGCCACCGGCGCCGGCTATCTCAACCTCTTCCTCGACCGGTCGACGTTCTGCCAGGCCCGACTGGCAAGCACCGAGGCGACACCGGGCGGCGACGGGGTCAAGACCATCGTCGAACATACCGCCATCAACCCCAACAAGGCGGCGCACGTCGGGCACCTCCGTAACGCCGCGCTCGGCGACACTCTCTGCCGCCTGCTCACTTACCGGGGCGCCTCGGTCGAGGTGCAGAACTACATCGATGACACGGGCGTCCAGGTGGCCGATGTCATCGTCGGGTTGCGCGTGCTCGAGGGCAAGGGACCGGACGAGGTGGCGGCCCTCGCCGCCGATGAGCGGTTCGACTACTACTGCTGGGATCTCTATGCTCGGGTGACCTCTTGGTATGAGGAGGACGAGGCACGTCTGGCTCACCGCCGGGACACGCTTCACGAACTCGAACAGGGCGTCGCGCCGACGTCCGATATCGGTGCGGTCGTCACCGACCGGATCGTCCGCTGTCACCTCCAGACCATGTCCCGACTCGGGGTCGAGTACGACCTGCTCAGCTGGGAAGGCGACATCCTCCGGATGCAGTTCTGGGACCGGGCCTTCGAGATCTTGAAGTCGACCGGGACGGTGTACCTGCAACTGGACGGCCGCCTCGCCGGCTGTTGGGTCATGCCGATCGACGACGGCGCCTCCGAGGACGAAGACGCCTCGAGCGACGACACCAGCGGCGACGACCCGGACGCGCGGCTCAAGGTCATCGTCCGGTCGAACGGCACGGTGACC
>CAJWMX010000627.1 GCA_913043805.1 uncultured Acidobacteriota bacterium
TCATCAACGGTCTGCTGGCCGGTCCAGACCGCCCGCCCATCCGCATCCCGAAGGACGACGCCGAACGTCAGCGGTCCCAGGGCATCGCCGGCCACCTCGGTCGCGACCAGCACACGCATCCGATCGGTCGCCACATCGTGGTGCGCATAGGTCGCGACCCGTATGGGGAGCTCCAGCACGGAGAAGGGCGACCGCAACATCCGCGCCAGTCGCTCGTCGACGCTCTGGCTGGACTCCTCCTCGGCAAAGCTGATCTCCTGCCGCGCCCGTATCCGCACGTCGTCGCGCGCCACCGAGACCTCGATGGGACGCCGCTCGACGTCCCGATCAGCGGGACCAAGCTGCACCCCGAGCAGGTAGTAGCCGGACAGCTCGCGCTCCATCTGCTCGAAGAGGGGGGTGGGGTTGTACTGCGCCCGCATGACCCGAGCCCCGGTCAGCGCCGCCAGTTCAAGCAATCCCTGCTCTTTCTGGCGACGGTCATCCCGCGCCGTCTCCTGGAACGCCTGGCGCGTCATGTCAATCAGTGGCTCGGCCACCATCATCAGATAGAGAGCCGTCCGGGACGCCGCGGCGCGCCGCTGGATCTCGCGCAGCGAGAACTGGTCTTCGATGATCAGGCCGCCCGAGATCCACAGCAGCGTGTTGGGCCCCTCGAGTTCCTCCATGGCGCCGAGCAAGGTCTCGAGGCCGCGACGCGAGTTGACGCTCTCATCCCGGCTTTGCTGCACGATCTGGCGGCTGCGGCTCCGGATGGTCGACACGCACCCCTGGTCGTTCTCGGCCTCGATCCCGCAGAGACGCCGGGCCACGAGGATCTCGGTGCCCCGATCGTTGAACTCGGCAATCCGGTACGCCTCGCCGAGCCCGATCTCGACGTCCTGACGACGCGTTCCCAGTCCCGAGAGTCCCAGCAGGGCCTGGCGAACACGGCCGTGGTCCGAGGTAAAATCGATGTGTAGACCGTAAGGGATCACGGCCAGCCCCACCCGGTCGGCCCGGCTCAAGCTGTCGACGAACTCGGCCGCCGCACGCATGACGTGGCGGCCCTCGCCAAACAGGAAGCTCTCTTCATCGACCGCAATCACCACGAGCCGTCCTGGGGTCTGGTCGGTGTTCGTGGTGAGGACGACGTCCTCAGTGACCTGCGGCTCGAGCACCGGACGCCTCGCCTGCGGCCGGAGCGAAATGAACTGTGCCTGGACGACCGGGCGCGGTTCCCCGTCGACCGTGACGGTGAAGTCCGAGGCCTCCAGATCCGTGACCGGATAGCTGTCTCCGTCGACAACGGTGACGTCCACCTGGATCAGGTCGACACCGGCGCGGAAGGTGGGCTGCTGCTGCGCGGCGGCGTCGACGCCCGGCAGCGTGACGAACAGCGCGACGAGGCCAAGCCGAAAGAGGCGGGACATCCTCCAGAAGTATGGCACGACATCTGCTATCGCCAGCAGCTTCTTCGGGTGGGCGTTCTCGGTGGTGAGCTCCTTCAACCGATTGACGTCCGACACCTTCATGCGCCGAACTTGCTCCACCACAGGTAGTAGCTGGCTTCCGAGAACCCGCGTTTCCGGCACAGGTCCTTCACCGGCACGCCCGCCTCGGGCTCCCGCAGGAACCCGATGACCTGTGCTTCCGTGAACCGTTTCTTCACGTCCGTTCTCCTTCCTCGTGAGATCAGACCCTAAAGCCGGGTGCTACTCAAGTGCGGGGGGACGTCGAGTAAGGTGTCGCCCGGTCTGCGCGTCGTCCGGGACCTTCGACGTGTGACCGCGCGGTCTGCCGATACTGGGATTCCGATGGGTCCCGAAGGGCTCAGGCGCACCCCGTACCCACAGCCCTAGCGAACCAGTTAAGGTTGGCACGCCCGGCAGGGTCCGAACCTGCGACCCTCGGCTTAGACGGCCCGACGTCTCGGTCGATCACCGACCTGACAGCCCGAGGGAAATCCGGAGGCAGGCATGAGAATGGTTACCCGGCGAGCGCGGACGCCAGGGAATCCAGAAGAAGACGGTGGACGTCGGCCGAGGCCGACGTCCATGACGAGGCAGGCGCTACGGCAAGCGGACGTTCTCGGCGCGCGGTCCCTTCGGTCCTTGCCCCGGATCGAAGACCACTGCCTGCCCCTCTCGGAGCTCGTCGAACCTGACGCCGGTGCAGCCCGACTGGTGGAAGAAGTACTCGACTTCCTCTCCGTCAGCGGCCACAAAGCCGAAGCCCTTGTCACTTACCAACCGTTTGATCGTTCCGTTTGCAGACAAATCGTAGTCCTCTCCTACTTGGGTCGCCGACACAGTTTGGCACGCCCGGCAGGGTTCGAACCTGCGACCCTCGGCTTAGAAGGCCGATGCTCTATCCAACTGAGCTACGGGCGC
>CAJWMX010000628.1 GCA_913043805.1 uncultured Acidobacteriota bacterium
GCCGGGGCCCACGCCGCAGGCTGCCACGGCGCCATGGAGGGCGGAGGTCGCGGAGTTGAAGGTCACGGCATGCTTGACTCCGAACCGCTGCGCGAACTCGGTCTCGAGCGCCCTGACCTGTTCGCCACCGAGAAACCGGGAACCCGGCCGGGCCGAGAATCCGGACAGATGCCCCTGCCGCAACACAGGCAGCACCGCCCGCTCCTCGGCATCATCCACGATCGTCGTGTGCTCAGGATACGGCTCGGTGCGCACCAGCGGACCTCCGAGCAACGCTAGCGCCGAGCTCATTGCACCACCCTCCCCCGGATCGCCATCAGCTCGTCTGAGATCTCCATGGCCCGAACCCCGTCCTCCAGCCGACATTGCGGCGTCGCGCCACTCCGGAGGCATCCGACGAGATCGGCCACCGCGTTGGTCAGACAGAGATCCCAGTCGGTCGGGTCAGCCCCGTCCGGCACCGTCACCTCGAACGGATAGACTGGATCCGTCGCGGTGTGGAAGCGTCTGACGAACTGCCCTCGCTGCTCCACGACGAATCGCCCCTCGGTGCAGACTACATCGACGTCGATGAACACATAGCTCACGCCAGGGACGTGCTGAAACATGATCTCCGGCCCGTTCTCGAAGGTCAGCCGGAAATCGGCCCCCGGGTCGTCTCCCGACGCGACCGGGGCGATGAGCTCGACCTTCTCGGGCTCGCCGAAGAACCACCGAGCCAGATCAATCATGTGCGAGCCGTTGCCGAGCAACCCCTTGGTGTAACGCACGATCCCTCGCACGGGTCGCCCGAACCGACCGGCAACCACTTCCTGGCGCAACTGCCTCAACCCCGGGTTCCATCGACGCAAGAAGTTCACTGCCACGAGCACCCCTGCCGCCGCACCCCTCATACGTACCGCATCTTCGAGCGTGGCGGCTACCGGCTTCTCGCAGAAGACCGCAGGGACCCTGGCTCGGCACGCGGCCAGGAAGGCGTCGGGGCGTGCCTCGGGCGGCTGACACAGGCTGAGCACGTCCGGTGCCTCTCGATCCAGCAGGTCTGACAGCTCCGAGTACCAGGCAGGAACGCCCCACCGCCGCGCGAACTCCCGGGCCCGGGCCGGGTCGCGGTCGGTCACCGCAACGATCTCGACGTCCGGGTGCGCCCGGTAGGCGCCCGCATGCGTGAGTGGCCTCACCGACGTTGCCACACGATCCCAGTCGCCGGCGATTCGTCCACAGCCAACGATGGCCGCACGTAACACTACGGTGTCCCTGTGAGAGCCTCGAGGTCCGGGCGACGTTCGAGGAGAGTCATGACCTCGGGCAGCGTGAAGTTCTCGTCGTGCCCCCCGAGTTCGGAGAAAACCTGGCTCGCGAAGTCGAAGTTCGGCTGATAGTTGACCGCCAGGTTCAACTCGGGCCGGTGCAGGCTCCGCCAAGGGCCGACCGCCTCGACATATCCGCACCGGAACCGGTCGGGCTGTCCGTAGATGTAGGCAGAGGTGCCCAGGTCCCGCTCTTCGAACTCGGGGAACTCGGACCATCTGGACGCCAGCTCAGCCCGGTACGCCTGCACCCGCACCCCCGCGACGAAGCGTCGTAAACGCGGGTCCACGTCGGGATACTCACGAGTCACGTTGGCCGCATAATCGAGGTCCTCCTGGTGAAACCGTTCCAGCACCGCCTCGACCAGATCGGAGTGCACCAGCGGATTATCGCCAAGCACCTCGACGACGGTGTCGCAGCCAAACTCGGCGGCGGCGGTGCGGATCCGCTCCATGACATTGTGGAGGTCGCCCCGATGCACCGGCACGTCCAGCCGGGCCCCGAGATCAGCGAGAGGCTGGTCAATCGGGTCAGACGAGGTCGCAATCGCCACTAGATCGAGACCCCGCGCTGCCCGGATCCTTCGGATCAGACGCTCGATCATCGGCCGCCCGAGGAGGTCCAGCAGATTCTTGGCCGGGAGCCGAGTCGAGCCGAGACGGGCGACCACCAACGCACCCACGCTCATCCCGCAACCCCGAGACAAGCCACCGACGATAGGAGCAATTAGGCCACCCCGTTGACCGCTGACATAACCGGTTACTCGATTCTCCCCGCTGCCTCTCCTCCCGAGGCGGATTTCCCCGGGCTCACGGTGCGAATCTTTTCAAGGCTGCCAGTACGGGCGAACAGGATCAAGTGGCCATGGGCGCCGTCACATCTCCGCAAGAGGCAAACCCGACCGCCGAGCTTCCGTCGGCGCAGACGCTTAGCAAGCGATACGGAAGACCTCTTTATCCGACCCGTTCAGAACCCGAGCAGGTTCGGCACCCGCTTCTCGAGCCCCTGCTCGGCGGCCCAGAGATCCAGCTCGGGGGTAGCCAGGTCCTCGACCAGCG
>CAJWMX010000629.1 GCA_913043805.1 uncultured Acidobacteriota bacterium
GTCGTCGTACTCCACGATGATCCGCTCGAACACCTCGTCCATGTCGAGCGTCTCGCCAGGCAGGTGCTGGTAGTACCACTTCATCTCCCCGGTGTCGGGATCCAGCGCCAGCGTCGAATTCGTGTAAAGCGCGTCGCCATCGGTACCGCGGACCGCGCGCGCCCAGGGCTTGGCCTGGGACGTGCCGTGGAACAGGGTCCGGGTCACCGGGTCATAGCTGCCAGGGATCCAGGAGTCGCTTCCGGCCCGGAACATCGGTGGCAGGTCGCCCCAGGGGTCGCCCCCCCGCTGACCCGGCAGGGCGATGGTGGAGGTCCGCCACAGCTCCTCGCCGGTCGCGGCGTCGAGCCCGACGATGAAGCAGCTCTCCTCGCGGTAGCGCCCGCACCCGGTCAAGCCCGCTACGACCCGGCCGTCGGCGATGATCGACCCGCTCGAGAACTGATAGCCGACGTCCTGATTGATGTCCGAGTCCCAGACCTCTTCGCCGGTCCGGGCATCGATCGCGACGATGTGCGCATCCGCGGTGTTGAGGTAGATCTTGTCCTCCCACATCGCGATATTGCGGGTCATGCGCCCCGGCGGCGGCCCGCCAAAGCTACTTCCCGGCGCCTCGGCGCCACGTTCGTACTCCCAGAGGAGCTCACCGGTCACCGCGTCGAGAGCATGGACGATCTCGCCAGGATTGGCGACGAACATCACCCCGTCCCGCACGAGCGGCGTCGTCTGCTGCGGACCGGGGCGCAGCGCCCAGCTCCAGACGAGCCGCAGATCCCCAACGTTGTCGGCCGTGATCTCGTCGAGCGGGCTGTGCGCTTGTCCATCGAGCGTGCGACGCCAGTTGAGCCAGTCTTCGGCCGGCGGATCCTGGAGGACGGCGTCGGTGACCGGCGTCCAGTTCTCGACCTGCGCGAAAGCTGTCAGCGCGGTCAGGGCGAACGCGCACGTCGTGAGGGCAAATAGTCGTCTGATCATCGTTGACTCCGGGGGCGTATGCAGTCGAACACTGTACTCTAACTGTCCCGAGGCACCTACCCGTTCACCGCCGCGGCACGCCGGCGGGCCGCCCCCGTCAGGCAACCTCGAACCACCCTTGCCTCGCCCCGGCCGTCGGCCTACCATCTGTATGAGATATCTCATGCAGATGCGGCTACTTCGCTCGATGTGCCTCGGACTCGTACTCGGCCTGCCCGCCCTCGCGCTGGCGCAGACCGACCGGGTCGAGTTCAACAAGGACATCCGCCCCATCCTGTCCGAGGGCTGTTTCAACTGCCACGGACCGAATGAGGCGACCCGCCAGGCGGGCCTCCGGTTCGATGTGCCCGAGGGTCCGACCAGCGACCGGGGTCGCTACGGCGGACCGGCGATCATCCCGAGGAACGCGGACGAGAGCCTGCTCCTTCATCGGGTCACAGAGGATAACGAACGGGCCCGGATGCCGCGCGGGCGGGCGGCCCTCCGCCCAGAGCAGATCGACACACTCCGACGCTGGATCGACCAGGGCGCCGAGTATCAGGACCATTGGGCGTTCATTCCGCCCGAACGGTCCCCGGCGCCGAGCGTCGGCGACGCCGAGTGGCCCCGCAACCCGATCGATCGGTTTATCCTGGCGAGGCTCGAGGACGAGGGCCTGGCCCCGTCGAACGAAGCCGACCGCGCCACTCTCTTGCGCCGGGTGACGCTGGACCTGACCGGAATTCCACCGACGCCGACGGAGCTGGCCGACTTCCTGAACGACGACTCGGCCGACGCCTATGAAACCGTCGTCGACCGGCTGCTGTCCTCGCCCCGCTACGGAGAGCGGATGGCCACCGAGTGGCTGGATGCCGCCCGCTACGCCGACACCAACGGCTATCAGACCGATGGCGAGCGCGACATGTGGCGATGGCGCGACTGGGTGATCGACGCCTACAACCAGAATATGCCGTTCGATCAGTTCACGATCGAGCAGCTGGCGGGCGACATGCTGCCGGACGCCACGGTCGAACAGCGGGTGGCCACCGCCTTCAACCGCAACCACAGCCTGAACAGCGAAGGCGGCATCGTCCCCGAGGAGTTCCTGGCCGAATACGCGGTGGATCGGGTCTCGACCACCGGCACGGCCTGGATGGGGCTGACGCTCGGATGCGCCCGCTGCCACGACCACAAGTTCGACCCGATCAGCCAGAAGGAGTTCTTCGAGGTCCTGGCCAATTTCAACAACATCCCCGAACGGGGCAAGGGCTTCAAGTATCAGAACTCGCCGCCGCTGGTGACCGCGCCGACCCACGAGCAGCAGGACGAGATCGACGCCCTGGATGTAGAGCTCGCCGACGCCCGGACCGCGCTCGCCGCGCTCGAGGGACAGGCGGCCGCGGCCCAGGCGGCCT
>CAJWMX010000630.1 GCA_913043805.1 uncultured Acidobacteriota bacterium
ACGCCTCGATCGCGTGCCTGCGCGAGATCGGGGTCGAGACCGGCGGCTCGAACGTCCAGTTCGCCATCAACCCAAAGAACGGGCGGATGGTCGTGATTGAGATGAACCCGCGGGTAAGCCGGTCGTCCGCGCTCGCCTCCAAAGCGACGGGTTTTCCCATCGCCAAGATCGCGGCCAAGCTCGCCGTGGGCTACACCCTCGACGAGCTAACCAACGAGATCACCGAGACGACGCCTGCCAGCTTTGAGCCGACCATTGACTATGTGGTCACAAAGATGCCGCGCTTCACCTTCGAGAAGTTCCCGGGCACCGAGGCGAGTCTGACCACGTCGATGAAGTCTGTCGGCGAGGCCATGGCGATCGGGCGTACCTTCGCCGAGAGCCTGCAGAAGGCCTACCGCTCGATGGAGACCGGCCTGACCGGCCTGAACGAGGTGACGATTCCGGGTGCGCGCAATGGCCAGGCGGTCGACGAGGACGCGGTCTTCGCGGTGCTCGGCCAGCCGACGCCCGAGCGGCTGCTCAACATCGCCCAGGCCTTCCGCCTGGGCATCTCGGCCGACGACATCCAGCGGGTGACCCATTTCGACCCATGGTTCCTCGCGCAGATCTCAGGCATCGTCCAGGCCGAGACCCGCATCCGCGAGGCCGGCCTGCCGGACAATTTCGACGGGCTGATGCGGCTCAAGCGGATGGGCTTCTCCGACGCGCGGCTGGCGGAACTCTCCGACCAGAGCGAGGCCGAGGTCGTGGCCCTGCGCGACAAGCTGGCGCTGCACCCGGTCTTTAAGCGGATCGATACCTGCGCGGCCGAGTTCCCGAGCCAGACGCCGTATATGTACTCGGCCTACGAAGGGGACTCTTCCTTGCCTGGCGAGTGCGAGGCCGAGCCCAGCGACCGCGAGAAGGTCATTATCCTCGGCGGCGGCCCGAACCGCATTGGACAGGGTATCGAGTTCGACTATTGCTGCGTCCACGCCGTCTTTGCGCTCGAGGAGGCGGGTTTCGAGACCATCATGGTCAACTGCAACCCCGAGACGGTCTCGACCGACTACGACACCTCCGACCGGCTCTACTTCGAGCCGCTAACGGCCGAGGACGTGGTCGAGATCTGCAAGCTCGAGCAGTCGAAGGGGACGCTCAAGGGTGTCATCGTGCAGTTCGGCGGACAGACCCCGCTGAAGCTGTCCCATGCACTGGAGGCCGCCGGAATCCCGATCCTCGGAACCGCGCCCGATGCGATCGACCTTGCAGAGGATCGCGAGCGGTTCCAGACGCTCCTCAAAGATCTGGATCTGCGCCAGCCCGAAAACGCTATCGCCACCAGCGCCGACGAGGCGATCGCCGCGGCGGAGGCCCTTGGCTTCCCGATCCTGATCCGGCCCTCGTACGTGCTTGGCGGCCGGGCCATGGAACTGGTTCACGAGATGGACGCGCTGACGCGCTACATCAACAAGGCAGTCCGCGTGTCCGGCACGAGCCCGGTCCTGCTCGACCGTTATCTGCAGGACGCGATCGAGGTCGACGTCGATGCGCTGTGCGACCGCGAGGGCAACGTCTACGTCGCTGGCATCATGGAGCATATCGAGGAAGCGGGCATTCACTCCGGCGACAGCGCCTGCTCGCTCCCGCCCTACTCCCTCAGCGACGGCGTGATCGACGAGATCCGGCGCCAGACCGAGATGCTGGCCCGCGCCCTAAACGTGCTCGGCCTGATGAATGTGCAGTGTGCGATCAAGCACGATCAGGTGTACCTGATCGAGGTGAACCCGCGTGCGAGCCGCACTGTACCGTTCGTCGCCAAGGCGACCGGCGTCGCCATCGCCAAGGTCGCGGCCCGGCTCATGACCGGCGAGCTGATCGCGGACTTCGACCTGCCAGCCTGCAACCTGCCGTCCGAACATATTGCGGTGAAGGAAGCCGTCTTCCCCTTCGCCCGCTTCCCGGGTGTGGACACGATCCTCGGTCCCGAGATGAAGTCGACCGGCGAGGTGATGGGCCTAGACCGCGACTTCGGACATGCCTTCGCGAAATCCCAGATCGGCGGCGGCACCGTCGTCCCGGTGGGAGGGAAGGTCTTCATCTCCGTCCGCGAACGCGACAAGGACGCGATGGTGCCCCTCTCACGCAGTCTGATCAACATGGGTTTCGAGATCGTCGCCACAAGCGGGACCGCGCGGCACCTGGCCACTCACGACATCCCTGTGGACACGGTCAACAAGGTGCTCGAGGGACGGCCCCAAATCGTCGACGCGATGCAGAACGGGGACATCCAGCTGGTGTTCAACACCGCCATGGGCGCGGCCTCGATGCGGGATTCTTTCTCCTTGCGTCACACCGCATTAACGAACAAAATTC
>CAJWMX010000631.1 GCA_913043805.1 uncultured Acidobacteriota bacterium
AGGATCGCCAGGGTCTCTCCCGGTCTGAACATCTGCAAGGGCTGGGCCGCGGCGGCGGCTACCATCTCGGCCGAGGGGGGCAGCCAGCCCAGGTGGGCCAGGGCGCCCGTCACCGAGAAGCCGGCGTTCAGCAGCTCGAACAGGCTCTGCGGGCGCGGGAACACCACGAGTTCGACATCCTCGTCAGGCTCTATCCCCACCTTGTCCTTGGCCAGCGCTACCGCGCGGTCGATACCACCCAGTTCATCCACCAGCCCGTGCGCCTTGGCCTGGCGGCCGGTCCACACGCGCCCCTGGCCCACGTCATGGATGGCGTCCGGCGTGGTGTCGCGTCCCTCGGCGGCCTTGGTGATGAAGTCGTCGTAGATGGCGTCGATGTGCTCCTGCATCTTCACCCGCTCGTCGTCCGAGAACGGCGCGACCGGTGAGTAGATGCCGGCGAAGCGACCGGCGGTCACTGGCTCGACGGTGATCCCCAGCTTGTTGTACGTGCCGCCAGTCGCGATCTTTCCGGCCACCACGCCAATCGACCCGGTCAGCGTGCCCGGCTGCGCGACGATGGCGTCAGCGGCCATCGCAATGTAGTAGCCGCCCGACGCGCCCAGGTCTGACATCGAGGCGATCACCGGCTTTTCCTCGGCTGCCAGCCCGACCTCACGCCAGATGGCGTCCGACGCCACGGCGGAGCCGCCAGGGCTGTCGATGCGCAGCACGATGGCGCGCACCGAGTCGTCGTCTCGCGCGGCGCGGATCAAGCGAATCACGCTGTCCGAACCCATCACCTCGCCGCCCAGCAGGTCGATGCCGCCGGTGCCGCTGTTGATCGTGCCGCTGGCATAGACCACGGCGAGCCGCCGGCCCCGGTTCAGCCCGACCGCCTCCGGCGTGATCTGGCGATACTCGCTGTCGTGAATCTCGCGCCAGTTCACCTCGTCGAACGGCGGCTGCCGCTTGAGCTCGTCAGCATAGACCAGACCATCGACCAGACCCGCCTTCAGCGCGTCGGCAGGCAGGAAGGGTCCCTCATCGATCAGGCGCCGCACCTCGGCCTCTTCCAGCTTCCGGCCCTTGGCGATGCCCTCGACCAGCTGTTCATAGAGGTCGTTGTTCAGCGACTCGGCCATCTCACGATGCTCGGGTGTCATCGTGGTCTCTGTGTACTGATTGGCTGCGGTCTTGAAGTCGCCGGCGTGCAGCATGTCGGGATAGGCGTCGATGTTGTCGAACAGCCCCCGCAGGAACATCTCGTAGCTGGCCACGCCCACCAGATCGAGCGGGCTCCCCGGCTTCAGGAACACTTTGTCGGCCGCCGAGGCCACATAGTACTCCTGCGTGCTGCCGTACTCGAGGAACGCCACGATCGGCTTGCCCGACTCGCGGTAGTCGACAATGGCGTCGCGAATCTCCTGCGCCTTGCCCCAGAACGCCTGTGCGCCGGCCGGCATCAGGATCACGCCGCGAATACGTTTGTCGACCTTGGCCTTGCGCAGGCTCTCCACCACGGTGGCCAGCGTCGGCCCCTGGCCGTTGAAGGCGGTCAGAAGCGGGTTGACCTCGCGCTCGTTGAGGCCGCCCGGCACCGGGAGGACCAGCACCGAGTTGGTGCTGACCGAGGGCGCACTGCCGGAGACGAAGAAATACATCGCCACCATGCCGCCCATGGAGACCATGACCGCCAGAAGCAGGAACACGAAGACGACCTTCACGCCGCGCTGCATTGCCACGGGCTCTCCTTCCACTCGTTTCGGCTCCCGGCGTGCGGCCGGTGGTCTTGTGAGCCAAGACCGATCGGCGTGCCGGTCTCGGTCCCCTCGGGTCCGAGCGCTCTGCTCGGGTGGTTATCCATGCATCTGAGCTCCAAGGAGCGCTGCACGGGCTGTCCCAACGTCCGGGTGCTCACAGGGCACGATCTGTCTACGTCCCTGCGGCTCCCTCGTCGCTGCCGCTGAAGTCGGCACGCCTCCAGGTCTTGGCTCACAAGACCACCGGCCACCCACCGACGTCCGAATCGTCAGAACGAGCCGAGGCGACGCGCCCGGCCCTCGTTTGAGTATACGTGAGGGGTGACCGGCTGTTCGGCCGGCGGCCTGGCACGGGCCGCGAGAACTTGAGTATACTGTGCGTTCGGCTAGCCAGCCGAAGACCACGCCAGGGGTCGCACCCCCCACTGCGGAAGTGGCGGAATTGGCAGACGCGCAGGCCTCAGGAGCCTGTGGGACTTAGTCCCATGGGGGTTCAAGTCCCCCCTTCCGCACCATTCATTTCACGTCCCCGTGACACTCACGGCGAGAGCGGTTCGATCCTGAGCAGGGCTCCCGGGTTGTAGTCCGTCAGGACGTAGAGCAACCCGTCGGGAC
>CAJWMX010000632.1 GCA_913043805.1 uncultured Acidobacteriota bacterium
CATCTTTGTGGTGAACTGCAACCTGCAGCGGCTGGACGGGCCGGTGCGGGGCAACGGGCAGATCATCCAGGAGCTGGAAGCCGCGTTCCGGGGCGCCGGCTGGAACGTCATCAAAGTGATCTGGGGCCGCGACTGGGACCCGCTGCTGGCCAACGACACCGACGGCCTGCTGGTCCGTCGCATGAGCGAGACGGTCGACGGGCAGTATCAACGCTATGCGGTCGAATCGGGCGCCTATGTGCGCGACCACTTCTGGAGCAAGTACCCGAAGCTGCTCGACCTGGTGGACCACTTCACCGACAAGGAACTCAAGAAGCTCCGGCTCGGAGGGCACGACCCCGCGAAGGTCTATTCGGCGTTCGCCTCGGCCGTGGCGCATCGGGGCGCACCGACCGTGGTCCTGGCCCGCACGATCAAGGGCTACGGCCTCGGCGAGGGCGGCGAGGGAAGAAACGTTACCCACCAGCAGAAGAAGCTGAACGAGGACGAGCTTCGGGCGTTCCGGGATCGGTTCCACATCCCGCTGTCCGACGAGCAGATTGCCGGCCTGCCGTTCTATGTGCCCGAGCGCGACAGCCCGGAGATGGTCTATCTGAACGAGCGGCGGTCGGCCCTCGGCGGCTCGGTGCCCCAGCGCGTCGAACGGGCAACGCCGCTCGACCCGGTCTCGACCGAGCTGTTCGACGAGCTGCGTGAAGGCACCGGCGACCGCGAGGTCTCGCTGACGATGGCGTTCGCGCGCCTGCTGAGCCGCATGCTGCGCGACAAGGAGATCGGCGACCTGATCGTGCCGATAGTGCCGGACGAGGCGCGCACCTTCGGGATGGAGGTGCTCTTCCGCCAGGTCGGCATCTATGCGCACGCCGGCCAGAAGTACGAACCAGTCGACCACGCCACGCTGCTCTATTACCGCGAAGCCGAGGATGGGCAGGTCCTCGAGGAGGGCATCACCGAGGCCGGCTCGATGGCGTCGTTCATCGCCGCCGGCACCGCCTACTCCACCCGCGGCGTGAACACCATTCCGTTCTTCATCTTCTATTCGATGTTCGGGTTCCAGCGGGTAGGCGACCTGATCTGGACGGCCGCCGACTCGCGCTGCCGCGGGTTCCTGCTGGGGGGCACGGCCGGGCGCACGACGCTGGCCGGCGAAGGCCTGCAGCACCAGGATGGGCAGAGTCATCTGCTGGCCTACCCCGTGCCAAACCTGCTCTCCTACGACCCGGCGTATGCCTATGAGCTCGGCGTCATCATCGAGGAGGGCATCCGTCGGATGTATGTCGAGGGCGAGAGCCTTTTCTATTACCTGACGGTCGAGAACCAGGCGTATCAGATGCCGCCGATGCCCGAAGGCTGCCGCGACGGCATCCTCAAGGGTCTCTACCGGGTGAGTCCGGCCGAGTCCGAGGGCCCACATCGCGCGCAACTGCTGGCCAGCGGCGCCATCCTGCCGGAGGCGATCGCCGCCCAGGAGATGCTCGCCCGCTACGACGTGGCGGCCGACGTCTGGAGCGTCACCAGCTGGGCCCAGCTCTACCGCGACGGCCATGCCGCCGATCGGTGGAATCTGCTGCACCCCATGGGCGAGCCGCGCGTGCCCTATGTGACCCAGTGCCTCGGGGACGCGCCCGGCGTGGTGGTGGCGGCCAGCGACTACCTCAAGGCGTTGCCCGACTCGTTGAGCCAGTGGCTCGACACGCGTCTCGTGTCGCTGGGCACGGACGGTTTCGGTCGCAGCGACACGCGAGAGGCGCTGCGCAACTTCTTCGAAGTGGATGCCCGGTTCATCACCCTGGCGACACTCGGCGCGCTGGCGCGCGACGGCAAGGTGGACCGAGCCGTGGTGGCACAGGCGATCGAGGACCTCGAGATCGACCCGGAGAAGGCGGATCCGGCGATTTCGTGAGTTCTGTGGCTTTGGGCTTTAGGCTTTGGGCTTTGGCACGACAAGAGAATGGCTACTGACGTAACGCTGCCGGTGCTCGGCGAAGGGATCGACGAGGCGGAAGTGACCCAGGTGCTGGTGAAGCCTGGCGACACGGTCGCGGCCGACCAGGGCCTGATCGAGATCGAGACCGACAAGGCGACCGTCGAGGTTCCGGCGCCATCGGCCGGCGTCGTGGGCGAGATCGCCGTGAGTCAGGGCGCCACCATCAAGGTGGGCGCGCGGATCCTCACGCTGAAGGAAGGCGACGGTCCTGCGGAACCCGCTACCCCGACGACCGACACCGAGGACGAGCCGAACGAGCCAGCCGACGCCCCGACGCCAGAACCGGTCGTCCCGACGTCTCCGCCGCCCGCGCCGACGTCACCCCCGCCCACGGTTGCTCCGCCCAGGCCTCAGCCAGCGCCCGCCGGAC
>CAJWMX010000633.1 GCA_913043805.1 uncultured Acidobacteriota bacterium
GCCTGGTGAGACGCTCGACATGGACGAGGTGTTCGAGCGGATCATCGTGGAGTACGACGACCGCCGCTCGGTGTTCACCATGGGTAAGATCGGGGTGCTCTGGGAGATGGGGCTCAACACGGGGCGCTTCAGGAGCGCGCACGACCTGGGCTACCAGACGGTGGCCGACATCGACCCCACCTCCGGTGAGGTGACCTACCGGAACGGCACGATTCCGGTTATCGGCGAAGAGATCTACTGGTGCCCGAGCACGGCCGGCTTCAAGAGCTGGCGCGCCATGTCCTACTACCCGGAGATGGAGACCTTCTTCATTCCGATCAACCTGAACTGCGAGACGGCCATCTTCGGCCCGGTCGATCGGGTTGCCGGAGGCGGAGGCACGGGTCCCGTGCGACGGACCAACCACCACCACCCGGACAGCGACGAGCAGCTGGGTGAGTTCCTGGCGATGGACATGCGGACCGGAGAGGTGAAGTGGCGTCGCCGATTCCGGACGCCGATCAACAGCGCTTCGCTGACCACCGACGGCGGACTCGCGTTCGCCGGCAGCTGGAACCGTCAGATGTACGCGTTCTCCGCCGGGACCGGTGAGACGCTGTGGGAGACGCGGCTGCCCACCTCGATCCAGGGCTTCCCGATCACCTACGCCGTCGACGGCAAACAGTATCTGGCGGTGCCCACCGGCGCCGGCGGCGCGAGCTGGGGGGGCATGATTCCCGCGGATCTCACGCCCGAAGCCAAGCGTCCGGTTGGCGGGAATGGGATTTTCGTCTTCGCGCTGCCTGACTAACCCATGGCGGCGGCTGGGCGATCTGTAACGTCTGGTCGCCCGTCGTCGTCCATACCCACCAGTGCCGACACGTCTTTCGTTCCCGTTTCTGCTTATTTCACTCCTGCTGGCGCCGGCTGCCACGGCCATCGCCCAGGGGGTGGGTGTGCCCGCCTCGTCCGCCGCCGAGCGACAGCTGACCCCGGGCGGGGTGCCCCTGGTTCGTGCGATTCCCGTCGATACGGCTCCCCTCGTCGATGGCCAGATCCTTGGCGATCCCGCCTACGACGAGGCGATGCTGGCGACCGGGTTCGTCCAGAGCCGCCCGTTCGAAGGGCAGCCGGCGTCCGAGCGGACCGAGGTGCGCATCGTCTACACCGCCGACACGCTCTATTTCGGCGTGGTCTGCTACACCGACGACGCGGCGTCGATCATCGTGGCCGATAGTCGGCGAGACTCGGACCTGACCGAGACCGACAGCTTCCAGATCATCCTCGACACCTATCACGACGGTTTGAACGGCTTCGTGTTCGGCACCAATCCGGCCGGCGTCGAGTACGACGGTCAGCTCACCAACGAGGGACAGGGCAGTGGCGGTGGCACCGGGCGTCCCGGGGGGAGCCAGCAGCAGCGCGGCTCGGGCGGTGGCTTCAATCTGAACTGGGATGGGGCCTGGCAGGTCGTGACCCAGGTCAATGACCAGGGCTGGACGGCCGAGATCGCCATTCCGTTCCGCACCCTGCGCTACCCGTCGTCGGACGATCAGACCTGGGGCATGAACTTCCAGCGGAACATCCGCGCCCAGAACGAGCAGGCGTTCTGGTCGCCGTTGCCGCGTCAGTTCAACCTGAACCGGATCTCGCTGGCCGGCGAGCTGCAAGGGTTGACCGTCCCGCCCCAGCGCAATCTCCAGCTCATGCCCTACGCGCTGGGTGAAGCGGTGCACCGGAGCGCCGACGGGAGCGACACCACGAGCGGCGATGTCGGCATTGACCTCAAGTACAGCGTGACCCCGAGTCTCACGCTCGACGCTACCTACAACACCGACTTCGCCCAGGTCGAGGTGGACGACCAGCAGGTGAACCTCGATCGGTTCAACCTGTTCTTTCCGGAGAAACGTCCCTTCTTCCTGGAGAACGCCGGCCTGTTCTCGGTGGGTCAGCAGGGCGCCGTCGATATCTTCTTCAGCCGCCGGATCGGGTTGGGCGCCGGCGGCACCCAGATCCCCATCCTGGGCGGCGGGCGTCTGTCCGGCAAGGTCGGCCGCAACACGAACGTCGGGTTCCTGAACATGCAGCAGGACTCGGTCACGAGCGCCGGGTCGCCACAGCAGAACTTCACCGTCGCCAGAGTGCGGCAGGACCTGGCGAATCGGTCGAATATCGGTGCGATCGTAGTGAACCGGCAGGCCGCGGGCGACCTGTCGGCGGACGGTGACTACAACCGGACGTTCGCGGTCGACGGCAGGTGGGGCATCGGTCAGGGGGGGATCGTATCGGGTTTCGCGGCCCAGACCGATACGGGCGCCGGGGCGGCGGCAGGCGTTGCCGAGGGGAGCGACACCCACGCCTACTCGCTGTCA
>CAJWMX010000634.1 GCA_913043805.1 uncultured Acidobacteriota bacterium
CCGATCAGCACCCGCGCGGTCGGGTTGAGCTGCGCGGACTGCTGCGAGGAGGGGTCGCCGAGTGACGGCGTGATCCTGAAGGTATCGACGCCAAACGACTCCTGCACGACCCGGCCGACGCCGGACGACAGCGGTGTGGTCAGGAGTCGAGCCGCGCCTGCCTGGAAGCGCTGTTGCTGTGCCAGCTCGGGCGCCCGGGCGGCTCGCAGGTCGGCGCTCAGCGGGTCGCGCGTGTCGCCCAGCAGCATCGACAGGATGTCGACCTCGGGCAACGGCGGGTCGGAGGAGAGCGACGGCACCAGCCGTTCGAGCGTGCCCTGCGCGCGTAGCGTCACCCGGTAGGTCTGCCCCGGGACGCGGTGATCGGTTTCCAGCTCGATGTCGATGAACGGCTCGATCTCTTCCGGGTTGGTGAACCCGATGTTGCCGTAGTTCAGGCGGTAGCGGTTGCCCTCGATGAAGGTCTCGCCACTCTCGAACTCGACGGTGCCGAACAGCGTCGGCTGGTCCAGCGTCCCCTGGTAGGTGAGGTCGGCGCTGGCGATGGCCCTGATGCTGTTGCTGGTCATCCTCAGGGTCGACGGGGCGACGATCTCGACGTCGAACCGGAGCGGCATCGCCGACTCCTCGACGGCGGCCACCGTCTCGGTCCCCAGACTGAGTCCGCCGCCGAACAAGCCGTCGCCGAGATCGAACGCATCGAGCAGCACGGCGTCGAGCACGTTGACGTTACCTGACAGCACCGGGTTGGCGACGTCTCCGGTCAGTTCCAGATCGGCGTCGATCTGCGAGCGGAACCCTTCGGGGTAGCGCAACTGCATCCCTTCGCCACGCAACGTCACCGCCAGCTCGTTCGGTTGGAACCCCTCGAGTCCGATCCGACCGCCGATGGTCACCGGGCCGCCACCCATCCGCCCCGGCACGTCATAGAACCGGACCTCTCCGGGGGTGAACACCACCCGGCCGTTGATCTCCTCGAGTCCATGCGGCAGCGACAGATGTCGCAGGCGTCCATCGGTGAGCGTGGCCCCTCCGCTCACCACCGGTCTGGCGGCCGGTCCCTGCACCTGGGCCTCGACCGCCGCCGCCCCCGATCCGCGGAAGTCGGGCAGGAAGCCCTGCAGGATGCCGACGCTGGCGTTGCCATTGACGTCGATGGCCAGATCGTCGGCCGCCAGGTCCGCGCTGCCGGACAGTTCGAGCGAGGTACCTTCACCGACCAGGCGGAACGCGTCGATGCCGATCTTCCGCTTCTCGAGCGAGAGCTGGATCGGCCCTTCGTTGCGTACTTCGTAGTCGAACACGCCCAGGTCCGCCTGCTCGATCACCGCCTCGGCGCCGAGATGGTCCCAGTTCCCCAACTCGCCATGGATCCGCGTCGACCCGCTCAGCACCGCCCGCGTGTAGAGCGACCACTCGGGCACGAACATCCGCACGTAGGGGTCGAGCGACCAGTTCGCCACGCGGAACGACAGGTCGGCGTCATAGGGCTCGGTCATGCCGACCTGCCCGGTCGCGGACACGAAGATCGTGGATGACGCCGCCTCGAGGTCGAGCGACAGCACCCCCTCCCGCACGTCGAGCAGCCCGGTGACGGTGCCCACTTCCTCGTCACCGATGAACATGTCGTGCACGGTGCCGCGCACGGTGTAGCGAGGGTCGTCGAAGAAGCCCACGCCGGACGCCGACCCTTCGAGCGTGCCCGAGGGCGGCTGCGGCAGCGTGGGGAGGAAGTTGATGGTGTCGACCCCGATGTTTCGGGCGTCGAGATTGAACGAGTAGGACGCGTCCCACTCGATGAAGGCGGCGCCGGTGGCCGTGCCCTCGCCCTTCTGGATCTCCAGACCGTTCAGGCGCACCCCGCTGCCCTCGAAGAGCAGGTCGGCCGAGGCGACGTCGAACGGCTCGCCATAGGCGACGGGACGATGCAGCTCCATCCGGCCAAAGCCGAACAACCGCCGGTAGGCGCCGTAGAGGTGCACCTCTCCGGTGGCCGGCCCCTCGATCGAGTAGCCCTCCTGCAGCCCGAACGCGGCGCGGATGTTGGCGGAGGGGAACTGGCTGAAGCGGAACACGCCGTTCATCTCCTCGCCGCCGTCGGCACGCGGCCGAGACAGCGAAAAGAGACCGTCAGCGATCAACTGGGCGTCGTCGCGCGTGAACGCGCCGTCGCTCAAGTCGAGATAGCCGTTCTCGACCACGAGCTCGCCGCCGCCGCTGCCCCACTCGACGTTCCAGGCCCGTAGCCCTTCGCCGTCGAACCGGGCTTCCACCCGCGGGTCGGACACGTCGCCCAGCATCACGCCGTCAAACGTGCCCGCCCCGTCGATGGCGAACGCGCCGGTC
>CAJWMX010000635.1 GCA_913043805.1 uncultured Acidobacteriota bacterium
CTCCGTTCTCGCCCTGTCTGTAGATCGCGTGGCATGCGGTGCACCCGTTGCCGACGGATTCGTCGGCGGCATCCACCGTGGCCATGTCGGTGGGCGTCTCGGACAACGCGGTGTCGAGAGTGTCGAGCGCCCGCAGGGTGTCTCGCAGGGTCCGGACGGCGTCGTCGCGGCCCCGATCGCGCCAGAACGTGATGGTGGTGGCGAGCTGCTCTCGACTTCGGATCGCCCGCTCTTTAGCCAGGGTCGTATCGCCGGCCCGGATCGCCGCGCGCACCCCGGCCACATTGGGCCCCAAGGTCTTCATCGTCGCGTCGAGATGCTCCGGAGTGAAGATGGGATAGGCGCGATCGGCGGTCTGAGCCCCCGCCGCGGCCGCCACTCCCAACCCCGCGACGAGCAGCACCCAGACGCGGCGGACGGCGATCATAGATTCGTCAGCCGATCCAGTTTCCCGGTGCTGTCGCCCAGCGCCTCGACCGGCACCCCGAGCATCTCCAGGATCGACACGTGGAGATTCGCCAGCGGCGTGTCCTCCGCGTAGCGGATGTAGCGCCCGCCCCTGATTCCGGCCGCGCGCCCACCGACCAGCGCGATCGGCAGGTCATCGTGGAAGTGCGTGTTGCTGTCGCTGATACCGGTGCCATACATGAAGAGGGTCGAATCCAGGAGGCTTCCATCGCCTTCTGGCAGCGCGTCCATCTTCTCCACGAGGTAGGCGAACTGCTGCAGATGGTACTCGTTGATCTTGTGCAGTCGTTCCAGCTTCGCTGGCTCGTCCTGATGGTGCGAGAGCGGATGGTGCGAATCCGGCACGCCGATCTCGGGGTAGGCCCGCCCACTGACTTCTCGCGCCAGCATGAAGGTGCTGACCCTGGTCAGGTCGGTCTGATACGCCAGCGCCAGCAGGTCCATCTGCAGCTTCGCGTGCTCGGCGTAATCGCTCGGCACGCCGACCGGCTGATCGACCACCGGCAGCTCGCGGGCGCTCTGCTCCTCGGCCATCGAGATCCGACGCTCGATGTCGCGCACCGACTCGAGGTACTCGTCGAGCTTCAGTCGATCGCCCGGCCCGATGACCCGCTCCAGGCCCGCCAGTTCCTCGTTCACCAGATCGAGAATGCTGCGGTCCCGCTCCAATCGAGCCTGCCGCGCGGCCGGGTCGGTGCTGCCGGTCGTCCCAAACAGCCGCTCAAACACGGCTCGGGGGTCGTTCTCGATCGGAAGCGGGGTCGTGGGCGTCCGCCAGGCGATCGTGTTGGTGTAGGCGCAGCTCGCCCCACCGTCGCAATTGCCCACCATGGCGTTCGACTCGATCCCGAGCTCGAGCGACGAAATCTGTGTCTCCTTCGCCAGCTCACGCGCCGCAATCTGATCCATCGACACCGCCGCCGAAACGTCAGCCCCGGTCGTGATCTTGTAGGGCACACAGGTGAGAAACGTTCCGGCCGACCGCGCATGGTCGCCGCCACCCTTGACCAGGTTCGCCGATTCGTCGTCGAGTCCGCCGCAGATCAGCACCCGATCGCGAAACGGCTCGAGTGACCGAAGAATCGGCGGCATCCCGTCGAGCGGCCCCTCACTGGCGGGATACCAGTAGGGCATCGACATGCCATTGGGCACGTAGAACACGCCGAGCCGCTTGACCGGCGCCGCCGCAGTGCGGCTCTGGGCCGTGAGCGCGGGCACCATGCCATCGAGCAGCGGTAGCGCGAGGCTGGCGCCAAGGCCACGAAGTACGGTCCGTCGGGGCAAGTGGGTCTTGGTGATGAACATGGTAAAAACCGGGGCTTTGGGTTTCAGGCTTTGGCTGACGCTACTGAGCGGCGCTGGCGTCTGCGGCCTCTGGCGCACGGCGGCGCTGGAACTGTTCGCTCTCGACGATCCCGAGCACCAGGGCGGACCACCGATGGTCAGACTCGGCGAGCTCGCGCACGATCCGACGCACCGCCGGGGCGTCGGCATGATCCACGCCACGACCGAGTGCATAGGTCATCAGCTTCTCGGTGATCGTGCGGACAACTTCGTCACCCGATCCGAGCAGCATCTCGCGGAACGCACGGGGACTGTCGATCGTGTCTCCCTGCCAGGTGATGGTGGCGTTGATCGGCGCCCCACCGTCGGTTTCGCGCCAGCGACCGATCGCATCGTAGTGCTCGAGCGCGAACCCGAGCGGGTCCATCTGCGTGTGGCAGGTCGCGCAAACGGGACTCGCGCGGTGCTGCTCCATCCGCTCTCGCAGCGACGTCGGCGCGCGCCGGTCACTCTCTGGAAGCGGCGGCACGTTCGGCGGCGGGGGCGGAGGCGGCGCGCCCAGCAGGGTCTCGAGCACCCACAACCCGCGCAG
>CAJWMX010000636.1 GCA_913043805.1 uncultured Acidobacteriota bacterium
GATCGAGGGCGTTGAGCAACGCCTCGTTCGGATAGGTCACGAACGAGTCGAGGTCGCAGTCTCGATACCGGGCGGGAATCCGAGCCGCATCCAGCTGGGTGGTGGCCACCCCCTGACGCCAGCACTCACACCGTTCCACCCGTCCGGCGTCATCTCCCGCGACGGTGCGCCAACCGGTGTCGTGACAGTGAGGACAGGCCATCGTGGCAAAGCAGGGAAAACGTTGATCAGGGTGACGACTCGTCGTCCGATTCGTCCGAGACTTCCGTGACCACCGGCGTCGTCGACTCGGTGCGCACGAGATCGGTTGGCGACGATCTTACCAGGGAGGTGCCCAGTCGCTGCTCCCAATCGCCCAGGCCACGAGCCAGCTCCTGTTTGACGTAGGCCATGAACTCGTTGACCTCTTCCTGCATGCGGTCCATCTTCGTGCGCATGTTGAGGATGATCTCGACGCCCGCCAGGTTGACGCCAAGGTCGCGGGTCAGCGCCAGGATCGTCTCGAGCTGCTCGAGATCGGCATCGGAGTAGAGCCGGGTATTGCCTTCAGTGCGGGACGGCTTGAGCAGTCCCTCCCGCTCATACAGCCGCAGGGTCTGCGGGTGGATGTTGTAGCGGCGAGCGACCGCGCTGATCATGAAGTAGCCCTCGCTGTCACCCTTGGCCGTCGTCTGTGCGCGTTTTCGTGGGCTCACGTCGCCACCTCTAACCAGAGCCGGGCTCGGGCGTCTTCAGTAGACAGCTCCGCCAGGTCTCGAAGCAACTGCTTCGCGCGTTCGTCGATCACGTCTGGCAACACGATGCGCACTTCCACGATGAGGTCGCCCGGTTCACCGGTCCTCGGCGAGGGCACGCCACGACCGCCGAGACGCAGGCGTTGCCCTGCCTGCGTGCCGGGCGGAATCCTCACCCGGGCGCGGCCATCCACGGTCGGCACATCGATCCGGGCGCCAAGCGCCGCTTCATGCACGGCGACCGGCACCACCAGATGCAGGTCGTCCCCGTCTCGTTCGAACAGCGGGTGCGCCCCCACGACCACCGTCACATAGAGATCGCCCACGGCGCCGCCGCGACGGCCCGCGCTCCCCTTGCCGGGGATCCGCACCTTCGTGCCATCCGCCACCCCTGGGGGCAGCTGCACCGCGACCGCTTCGGTCCGCGACACGATCCCCTCGGCCCGGCAGACGCCGCACGGACGCTGCCTCCTGAGCCCGGTGCCGGCGCACTGCCCGCACTGACGGGAGAACACCATGTGGCCGCGGCTCCATCGCGACTGCCCGGTCCCGGCACACGCGCCACAGCGGCTCTCGGCAACCCGTCGGGCGCCCGTCCCCCGACAGGCATCGCACGGCGCCACCCGTGAGATGGTGACGCCGAAGGCGCCACCGCGCACCGCGTCGTCAAAGCCCAGCCCCAGGGTGGCCTGCAGATCGACCCCCGACGCTGAACCACCGCGCTCGCCCGAGACCTGCGCACCGGACAACACGTCGGAGAACAGGTCACCGAAAGTCGACGCCGCATCCCCCGTAGCCGACACCGAGAAGTCGAAGCCTTCGAACTCGACTCCTACCCCGGCGCCGCTCTCCCTGAGGAGCCCGCGGGCGTCGTAGTCCTGACGTCGCTCCGGGTCGATGAGCGTTTCGTACGCCTCGCTCACGCGACGGAAGAACGCCTCGGCCTCGTGGTCGCCGGGGTTGATGTCGGGGTGGTACTTCCGGGCCAGCCGACGGTAGGCGCGTTTCACGTCTGCCGTCGTCGCCGTTTGGTCCACCCCGAGGATGATGTAGAAGTCCATGAATCCGCTGGGAAACAGGAGCCTGCGTTACTTGTTCTCCTCGACGACCTCCGCATCGATGACGTCACCATCGGCCTCACTGCCGGCTTCTGGTCCACCCGCGGCACCGGCGTCCGGGCCGGGAGCCGCGCCGCCGTCGGCTGGCGGCGTCTGATTCTGTGAGTACATCGCCTCGGCCGCCTTGTGCTGCGCGGCGGTCAGCTGCTCCATCGCCGCGGTCAGCGCGGCGGTGTCGTCCGACTCGAGCGCCTTCTTCACCTCTGCGATGGCGGCCTCGATCGACTCCTTGTCAGATGCCGCGACCTTGTCTTCGGCGTCCTTCAGCATCCGTTCTGCCGCATAGACGGCCTGGTCGGCCTGGTTCCGGGTCTCGATCGCCTCCTTGCGCTGCTTGTCCTCGTCGGCGTGCGACTCGGCTTCCTTCATCATCTGCTCCACCTCGTCCTTGGACAGACCACTCGAGGCCGTGATGACGATCTTCTGTTCCTTGCCGGTGCCCTGATCCTTTGCCGAGACGTTCACGATGCCGTTGGCGTCGATGTCGAAC
>CAJWMX010000637.1 GCA_913043805.1 uncultured Acidobacteriota bacterium
ATGATGTGGATCAGAGCGATACTGCTCCGGTTGCGGCGGCGGCGCTGATGCGCGCCGACGGCTATCGGCTCGCGGCGCTGACCGTTCGGTACGGTCAAAGCCATGCGGTCGAGATCGCGGCCGCGCGACGAGTCGCGGCGGCCCTCTCGGTCGAGCGGCACGTCGAGCTCGACGTGGATCTCGCCGCGTTTGGCGGGTCGGCTCTTACCGGCGATGGGCTGATCCCGACCGATGAGGACCCGGACCGCGAGGGGATTCCGTCAACCTACGTCCCGGCTCGGAACACGGTCCTGCTCGCGCTCGCGCTGGCCTGGGCCGAGGCGCTGGGTGCGACCGACCTCGCGATGGGCGTCAACGCACTCGACTACTCCGGTTATCCGGACTGTCGTCCCGAGTTCGTGGCCGCATTCGAGCGGTTGGCGACGCTCGCGACCCGAGACGGTGTCGAGGGCGCTCGTTTCAGGGTCCATGCGCCGCTCATCTCCTGGTCGAAGGCGGAGATCATTCGACGCGGGATGGCGCTCGGACTCGATTACGGCCTGACCCATAGCTGCTATGCGCCGACCAATGAGGGTCGGCCCTGCACCAGGTGTGACAGCTGTCAGCTCCGCGCTCGCGGCTTCTCCGAGGCCGGACTGGCGGATCCGCTGACCTCGATCGCGGCCTCTCCATCGGACGTGTCATGAGCGGGCAGGGCTCGACCGCCGCGATGCGCGCGACCTTGTGGTTGACGGTCGCCAGACTCGCGTGCCCGCCGCCGGCGATCCTCTTCCTGCTGACCTTGCCGCGGCTCTATACCGCGTTCGTAAACACGTCCTTCGGCGAGGAGTTCACGCCGGCCTATCTGGCGATGAACCTCGCCCTGGCCATCCTCATCAACGGCGCTTCGCTGCTCTGTGGAGTGATGTGGCCGCGAATCGGGCGGGCGGTGCTGGTGACGGTACCGTTGCTGCTACTAGTCATCAGGGTGGTCAACGCCGAACTGCTGCGCACTATGGGCGTGCGCTACTCGGCGGTCGTGTTCGCCCATTTCGAGCTGGAGACGTTGCGCGTGGTCTTGGCGGAGTTCTGGCCGGCGATCACCGCGCTCGTGCTCACCCTGGTCGTCCGGACAGTTCGGGTCCATCGCCCGGCCGTCTCTCGGTAGCCGCGCCGGTCTCGAGTCAGAGCGCGTCCAACGCGGCGACGATGTCGTCCCAGCTTCTCGTGGTCACGACCGCGGCGCCGACTTCTTCACCGCTCACCGCGAACACCTGATCATCGACACGCCCAATCGTCACTCGTTCATCGCGGGGCGGATCATCGAACCGCACCAGCACCGTCGCAACGGGGCTGTCGAGTCCGGTGCCGTCGCGTGTCTCGACGAAGCCCTCTGCTCGCAAGTTCGAGAGTTGCGCCAGCAGATCGTCTAGCCCGCCATCTTCGATCGTCTCACCCGTGGGCTCGAGACGGTCCCAGTTGGTCGATGCTTCATCCGCCACCAGCTGCTGGAAGATGTGGCGTACGCCGTCGTGCTCGAACTCCAGCCGGCTCGCGTTGAACGGACGGAACCCGAACAGGTTCTTGCGTCGGTATTCCACCGCGGCTCTCGCCAGCTCGTCCGCCAGGGTTGCGTCTATGCCGAACACGATGTCGCGGGCCGCATCCTTCGCCCACACTGAACCGTCTGGAGCCGGGTCGCCGACTAGCAGGGTCGCGGACCCCTCGCCGAGCGACACCCTGGCCGTGACGGAGGGAGCGGCGAGGCCGTAGGGTTCGAGGTCGGTCGCGCTCTCGGTGTCGATTGCGACCATCTGGTCGGTGGCCAGCCGGCCAATCAACCCATCCGTGACCGCCAGGTCCGCATGGGCTTCAAGTGGTTCCGTCAGCGCCCACTGGTCTTCGTTCTTACGCAGACGCACGGTCAGGTCGGTCCCGCTGAGTTCGAGGCCATCCACCTGGTCGCGGGTGAAGTCCAGCAGCGATTTGTCCCGCAGGTCGAACAGGGTGCGATTGAACGTCGAGTCCAGGAAACCCGAGATCAGGAACACTCGGTTGGACCCCTCAACGGTGGCGTAAAGGTCGCCGCCGGTCGGCGTCTCATCACCTATCAGGAGCGCCGTGTCGAGCGACTCCGCTTCGACACCGACCGAGACACGAGGCGGCGAGAGTCCGAACTGCGACATCTCGGGTGCGTCCTCGGGTTCGAAGACCACGCGCTGCAGCTCGAGTGACGCTAGACCGGACGTCAGGCCGACCACCTGCGTGATGTCGACGTTGGTTTGGAACGGCTCTACGATCTGCCAGCGTTCGTCGCTCTTGCGGAGCACGGTGCGGTCGCCGTTCTCGGCGGACACGGTCA